>CABUWB010000006.1 GCA_902495025.1 uncultured Eubacteriales bacterium | reverse complement strand
TGTTTTTGTATATGTATCAAAGTAAATTGTATCATATATCGGTTCAAATACAACCTTTTGTTTTTTAATATCATAAACGCCCATAAGACCATCATCCCATTTATCCTTGTCATAAAAAATAATCAGACTGCCCATAGAATCATAGCCCAAATCCTCAAAAACAGGCTCAACAAGCCAGTTGCCCTTACGGTCAATAATACCCCACGCACCGTTTTCCCAGCCGCCGTAATGAGCACCGATAAACTCCCTGTCATTATCCAAATCAAGCAGTTCATCAAACTTACAGGGTATAATCTCCCTGCCGTTTTCATCAACAGCACCCCAAAGCATAACGTCCGACCAATAATCACCTATATGTACACCGTTATCCCACTTTTTATCAATAGTCCACTCACCCCTGCAAACAAACGCCATACCACAGTACATATCTCCTGCATAGATATACTGCGGCGGCACAATCAGCTCACCGCAGCTATTAAGATACCCCCACAAGCCTGCCTTATCACTATAATCCCAATGATAAGCAAGCCTGCCATCGGGAATTAAAAATTCCGCAACACGTCTAAGCCCCTCTTTCATCTCTCCAATTTCAACATATCTCATAATGCAAACCTCCCTTCAATTTTATACAATAATATCATAATCAGCGTACAAAAAAAGGGACTGCAAGCGCAATCCCTTAAACACAATTATAAACTCTCCGCAAAGTTTTTGCCAAACTCAACAGCCTGTGCATACTGCTGTTCTGACGGTTTAAACATAATTCTGAGTGGTGAAAGCGGAGTTTTAAACTTAAGCTGCTCAAACCTTGCCTGAATATTATTTGCAGCCTCACCCGACCAGCCATAAGAGCCGAAAGCGGCAGCCGTAAGACCCTTATTAATTGTAGGGTTAAGCCCTGCAAGCACAGCGGCAACAGGAGGCACCATATCATTTACGATAGTAGGTGAGCCAAGCACAATACCCTTTGCACTGCCAGCCATAGCAAGCACATCAGCTGTAGGAGTTTCCTCAAGATTTACCAGCTTGACCTCTTTGCCTGCTGACTTGATACCCTCTGCAACAGCCTCGGCAATCATTTTGGTATAGCCGTAGGCAGATGCGTAAGCAACAACGGCATAATCGCCCTTTGTGACGGTTGACCACTGTCTGTAAAGGTCAAAATATTTCTTTAAATCCTTTCTTAAAACAGGACCATGACCAGGACACACAATGTCAATATCCATTTTTTCAACCTTATCAAGTGCCTTTAAAACATGCTCCTTGAAAGGTCCCATAATGCAGTCGAAATAATACTTATATGCGTCAAGGAAATCACCCTCGATTAAGTCGTTAAACACCTTGTCATCTGCATAGTGGCAGCCGAAAGAGTCGCAGGTAAAGAGCACCTTTTCCTCCTCCAGATAGGTATACATTGAATCGGGCCAATGCAGGAAAGGCGCAGAAACAAAGCTAAGTGTCTTACCGCCAAGGTCTATTTTATCTCCCTCCTTAACAACAAGGGAGTTAAACTTTTTGTTAGTAATTTCACCCAGAAACTTTATTGCAGACACAGAACCGACAACGGTAATATCGGGGTTAAGCTCCAGAAACTTTTCAACAGAGCCGCTGTGGTCGGGCTCGGTATGGTCAACAACAAGGTAATCGAGCTTTGCAGGGTCTGTTACGGCAGATACCCTTTCAAGGAACTCATCAAAGAACTTGTCCTTTGCGGTTTCTATAACGGCAGTCTTTTCGCTGCCCTTTACAATGTAGGAATTATAGCTTGTACCATACTCGGTAGTCATTACAATATCAAACACACGCAGCTCCTTGTCAAGAGCGCCTACCCAGTACACATCATTAGTAACATTAAGCGGTTTAAACATTTATATATTCTCCTTTCACGAAAAATCAATCAACAATAATTATTATCTCACTTTGACTATTGTTTGTCAAGATACTTATAGCGATTTAAGATAATCCACCTCGTCCTGTGTAAGATGCCTGTATTCACCCTTTTTCAGGCTGCCTAAGGTAAGTTTGCCCGTTGACACTCTTTTTAAACGCCTTACAGGGTGACCTATTGCCTCGCACATTTTACGTACCTGACGGTTTCTGCCCTCGTGAATGGTGATTTTGAGGTAAACAAAGCGTTTGTCGCTTTTGGCAACCGTCAGCCTTGCCCTTGCGGTTTTTCTGCCGTCAATTACAACGCCGTTTTCAAAGGTCTTTATTTCCTCCGCCGTAGGCTCGCTGTCAACGGCGGCAATATAGGTTTTTGGTATGTTATGCTTGGGGTGTGTAAGGCGGTAGGTCAGCTCACCGTCATTTGTAAGCAGCAAAAGCCCCGAGGTGTCATAGTCAAGCCTGCCTACGGGATAAATGCGCTCGCTCACGTCCCTTATACAGTCCATAACGGTAGGGCGGTCAAACTGGTCGTGCGCAGTTGTTACACAGCCCTCGGGCTTGTTAAGCATAATGTACACAAGCCTTTCGTCCTTTTTAACCTCCCTGCCGTCAACAGTAACGGTATCTCTTTCATCGTCCACCTTAACGCCAAGCTCAGTTACAACCTCGCCGTTTACTGCCACACGTCCTGCAAGTATAATTTCTTCGCTTTTCCTGCGTGATGCAACATCAGCCTCCGCAAGAAATTTCTGTAATCTGATAAGCATAGTATCTTCCTTTTATTTAATCCTCTCCGCCAGTTCAATAAGCTCCTTGAGTACATTTTTCTCCTTATCTATTTTATAGGTAAGGTAGCCGCCGTTTTCGGCATTGGTAAAGAGCAGACGGTTATTATAGTGCTTAATCACCTTCATAAGCTCGGCAACATCAACTCTTGCATCGCTCTTAAAGCTGATAACAACAGTTGCGTTGCGCTTTTGCGATACCCTTGTAACGCCCACTCTGTGCAGCATAGCCTTGATATATGCAATATCCAGCAGGTTTGCAACAGAAACGGGCATTTCGCCGTAGCGGTCCTCCAGCTCGTCCTGCACGTTATAAAAGTCGTCCTTAGAGCTGATAACGGAAATCTTTTTATACATATCGAGCTTATGCTCCTCAATCTCAATATAATCTGACGGAATAAAGGCGTTTACGTTAATCTCCATAAGGGTTTCAAAGCTCTCGGTAATCTCCTCGCCCCTCAGCTCTCTTACTGCCTCGTCAAGCAGCTTACAGTACAGCTCATAGCCGACGCTGTCCATGTGTCCATGCTGCTCGGCACCAAGCAGATTGCCTGCACCTCTTATCTCCAAATCCCGCATTGCAATGCGGAAGCCCGAGCCAAACTCGGTAAACTCCTTAATGGTTTTAAGCCTTTTCTGCGATACCTCGGAAAGTACCTTATCACGCTGATACATCAGGTAGGCAAAGCCCGTCCTTGTACTTCTGCCGACACGTCCCCTCAGCTGATAGAGCTGGCTTAAACCCATTTTATCGGCATCGGAAATAATGATTGTGTTTACGTTTGGTATATCAAGTCCCGTTTCGATTATTGTGGTGCAGACAAGCACGTCAATCTCCTTGTCCATAAAGTCAAGCATAACGCTTTCAAGCTCTCTTTCGCTCATCTGTCCATGCGCAAAGGCAACATTTGCCTCGGGCACAAGCTGCTGTATTTTATTAGCCGTTTCCACAATATTCATTACCCTGTTGTGCAGAAAATACACCTGTCCGCCCCTTGCAAGCTCTCGGTGTATTGCGTCCTTTACAAACTCGGGGTTGTACTCCATAACATAGGTCTGTATAGGCAGCCTGTCGCTTGGCGGCTCCTCGAGAACGGACATATCCCTTATGCCCGTAAGGCTCATGTGCAGTGTACGTGGGATTGGCGTAGCGGTAAGGGTAAGCACGTTTACGTCCTTTTTAAGCTCCTTCAGTTTTTCCTTGTGGGCAACACCAAAGCGCTGCTCCTCGTCCACTATTACAAGACCCAGATTTTTAAACTTTATATCCTTGCTCAAAAGGCGGTGCGTACCGATAACAACATCAGCCATACCGTTTTCAAGCGCCTTGATTGTGTCCTTTTGCTGCTTAGGCGTGCGGAAACGGCTGAGCATATCCACTCTTACCGGATATTCCTCCATACGTGAGGCAAAGGTCTGGTAATGCTGACGTGCAAGTATTGTGGTAGGCACAAGATAGGCAACCTGATAGCCATCCTGTACGGTTTTAAAGGCGGCACGCAGTGCAACCTCCGTCTTGCCAAAGCCGACATCACCGCAGATAAGTCTGTCCATAACCTTGCCATGCTCCATATCGTCCTTTACGTCGGCAATAGCATTTAACTGGTCCTCGGTTTCAGTATAGGGGAATGACTCCTCAAACTCGGTCTGCCATACGGTATCGGCAGAGTAAATATGACCCTTTGCCGTCTGCCTTTGCGCATACAAATCGACCAAGTCCTGTGCAAGTATCATTGCCGCCTGCTTAGCCTTAGCCTTTGCCCTTGCCCATGTAGTACCGCCGAGCTTGCTCAATTTAGGCTTTGCAGAGTCACCGCCAATATACTTTTGCAGTATGTCAAGCTGGTTTATTGCAACATAGAGTATGTCGTCGCCCTGAAAACCGAGCTTGATATAATCCTTGTTTACGCCGTCGGATAAAATCTGCTCAACACCTCTGAATACGCAGATTCCATAGTTTTCGTGCACCACATAGTCACCAATTTTAAGCTCGGCAAAGTTGTTTATTGCAGTTGCGTCATTTTTCTTTTTGCGCCTGCGCTGTTTCTTTTCCTCACCCTGCAGCTCATTGTCGGTAATAACGGCGGTCTTGTCCTCATAGTATTCAAAGCCATGCAAAAGGCTGCCCTTAACAAGGTAAACAATGCCTTTTTCGAGAATAAGTCCCTCACTGTCCTCCTTGTAAACGGCAGTAATATCACGCTGCACAAGCTCCCCTGCAAGCCTTTCGCACCTTGCACGTCCACCCGCAAGAAAAAGCACACGATAGCCTGCGGAGCACATATATTTCAAGTCCTCTGTAAGCGCATCAATATTGTTTCTGAACACCTGTGAGCTTTTTACCTTAAAATCAACAAGCTCCTTTGGCGTAAAGTCCTTTATGGTTTGGATAAGTGCCGTCATAAGCACCTTCTGATATTTGTCAAGCCTGCCTAATATATCCTTGTAGGTAAATACCATTTTAAGCTGTGAGGGCAGCATATAGCCGGTATCTATACGGTTTTCAATACTCTGAACAAACTCGTTCAAAACAAAGTCGCTGTGCTCGCTCACCCTTGACGGCTCGTCTATAAATATGAGGCTGTCCTTTGGCATATAGTCGAGCAGTGCGGCACTCTCGTCATAAAAATACTGTATATATTTGTCCACGCCCGAAAAGCTTTTCTGCTCGGTCAGCCTTTCAACCGCCTCGGCAACAATCTCCTTAATCCTGTCGGGTGCACGCTTGTACGCTTTCAGCTCCGCCTTTAGGTTATCTGCGGCACGCTGAATATCCTCCTCACCGTAAACAAGCTCACGCATGGGATAAATGCGCACGCTGTCGGTATTTTCAACCGAGCGCTGGCTGACTGCGTCAAGTATGCGTATGGAGTCAATCTCATCACCCCAAAACTCAATACGTACCGCATTGTCGCTTACGGTTGAGAATAAATCCATTATGCCGCCACGCACCGCAAACTGACCCTGTCCCTCGACCATATCACAGCGTTCATAGCCCATGAAAACAAGCTTTTTTTCAAGCTCCTCTAAGCTGACGGTGTCGCCCGTTTTCAGTTTTATAATGTAGTTTTTAAATATATCTGGCATTACAAGCCTGTCAAAAAGCGCCTCAATGCTTAATACCACCGTAAGATTTTCACCGTTTAAAAGCCTTGCAAGCACCTCAAAGCGGCGCTTTACAATGTCAGCACTTTTGACGTCGGCACTGTAAAATATAATATCCTTTGACGGATAAAAGCACACCCTGTTTTTGAGAAAACAGGTTAAATCCTGTGCAAGCTCCTTTGCTTTCAGCTCCGAGCCTGTGATGATAAGCTGTGATGTGTCCCTCTCACAGGATAAGCCGTAAATCAGATGCGCCTTCTGACCGTCCACGACGCCTGTTGTAAGCACTGTGCCGCAGCCGTCCGATATTAATTTGCTAAGCCGCCTGTATTCTCTGTTTTCATCAAGCAGCGTTTTAAATACGTTCATTTTCTCACCTCAAAAGATGGTTTTATTTAATAAACTGTTAAATATAATTTTTGTTTTGCATAAATTACGCCATAAATGGCTACACCTCATCCACCACTGACGTGGTCCCCCTTCCCCTCAAGGGGAAGGCTTGAAATGTGCAGTAACCAAGGCTTCCCCTTGAGGGGAAGCTGTCACCGCAGGTGACTGATGAGGTGTAGCCGTCATGCGGCGTTTACTGCTTTATACAATCTTCAATATTTTTCAATATATCATTACACACACTTTCAAACCTATTATTTATATCTAAATTTGAATATCTCAAAACTTTAAGCCCCAACGAATTTAAATAATTATCTCGTATTTTATCACTTTCCAAACCATTGTTATAATAGTGCTGTGAACCGTCAACTTCGATTACTAAATTCGCTTTAGCGCAGTAAAAGTCAACAATATAATTTCCTATCACCTTTTGACGATTAAAATTCAGAGAAAGATTTTTCAAAAAATCGTACCATAAATGCCTTTCCTCTTTTGTCATATCCTTACGTAGTTTTTTTGAATTACTAATTAATGTTTTATTATATGTCGTATTCATTTAACCCAAATTTATATCTAAAGAATATATCAATTTTCCGCCTTACTTACCTTTTTGTTGTACCTGTTCATTGCGTCCTTAACATCACCGTCGTTTTTAACAATGCTGACAACAGCGTCGGCGGCGTCCGTAATGCCCTTTATGATGTCGGGCTTTTCCTCTTCGGTAAAGCGGCTTAAAACATAGTCCTTTAAATCCCACTCCTTTGGCTTTTCGCCAACGCCTACACGCACCCTTGTAAAGTCGTCATAGCCGAGCTGGTACATAATGTTTCTTAGCCCTTTCTGACCGCCGTCCGTACCCTTTGCACGCACCCTTATATACGAAAGAGGCAGGTTAATATCGTCGCATACAATTATTATGTCCTGCTTGTCGCACTTGTAAAAGCTGACCGCCTCACGCAGACATTCGCCGCTTAAATTCATATAGGTTATGGGCTGGAGCAGCACCACCTTTTCAAAGCCTATGCGGCCCTCACCCATTACCGCCTTGAATTTGCTTTTGTTCATATCTATATTATAGTCATACGCCAACTTTGCTATAACCTCAAAGCCTACGTTGTGCCTTGTGCCCTGATACTCCCTGCCCGGATTGCCAAGCCCTGCTATTATCTTCATACTATAGCCTCCTGTATAAACAAGCCTAGGGGCGTTTTTTCAACGTCCCGTAATTGTGGTTTATTGTGTTTCAAATTCTAAAACAGTATAGCATAAATCTGCCCACTTTGCAATATAAAAACGGCACAAGCCAAAGCCTGTGCCGTTGAGATTTTTAATTATTTAAGCTGTCCGAAATCAACAGTATTATTAGCATTCTTGCTTATAGAGTATGGATTTTGTGATGATTTAGTAAGCATTGAATTTTCGCCCTCAAAAGCAGTAACTATTATCTGTGGTGTTTCATATATTTTTTTCATAATTAATAGCCCTCCTTTCAATTAACTGGCTGAATTATCAGCTGTACTAACATCTGCACTGTAATCAATTGTTTTTGCTTGTGTATCAATACCGCCCTCAATATCATAACCCTTATAATTTACATAAGGCTTAAGTGTAGTAGCTATACTTGTACTAACATTTTCCGCAAAGTTTACTGTATAATATGTTGAGTTATCCTCGGTATATACTATTGAATCAGACATATTAACTGTTTTATCTCCATAAGTTACAGCAAAGCCTACACTGCTTACATTTGTATCCTCAACAAGTGCTGAATTAATTATACCAATAAATCTGTATACATTACTTCCCTCGTCAACAAGAGCATTAAATGTGTTTACAGGAGTTTCGTTTATGCTTGCTAAGGTTGTATTATAATTACCAGTACCATTTGTCTTTCTTACAAGCCAGAAATAATTCTTTGTAATACCTGTACAGTTTATACCATTGGCTTCAAAACCATATAATGTATCTCCGTCAAAAGCGCTTGATGCTGAGCTATCAACTGTATAGCCATCAACAATTACCTGTACATTATTATTTCCATCCCATACCTTTGTAGTACCGTCAAGTGTATAACCATCCCATGCACGTGCAAAATAGATAGTGTTTGTTTTACTGTCGGTAGACTT
Organism: uncultured Eubacteriales bacterium; assembly: GCA_902495025.1. Lineage (GTDB taxonomy): Bacteria > Bacillota > Clostridia > Lachnospirales > CAG-274 > CALWRD01. The sequence continues at coordinate 13,509 of CABUWB010000006.1, read as the reverse complement.
AATAGTAAGGTTTTCTGCCTTATATACCGTAGTTTTGCTTGTATCGCTGTAGCCTCTTGGAGCGAACAATCTTGCTGTACCATTGCTAATAGTACTATTAACTGCACGTGAAGTATCCATTGTGCAATCTTTGATTGTAACATTACCTGAACCGCAGATAACGTCCTGGAAACCTGTAATTAAGCAGTTGTCGAGCGTAAGGGTAACATTTGCATTTGTTTTACCTGTATAAACTGTATCTCTGAATGCGAGCAGATTACAATTTGTTATTGTTACAGTGGCTGTAAGGTTGTTATAATCCATTGATAACGCTGTTGCATTTTTACCGCCTGCTGTTCCATCCTCTTCAGCTGTATTCTGAACAGTAAGGTTTTCTGCTGAAAAACCATCAGCTAAAACTGCAAGAGTAGCACCATGGAAATAAGTATCGTTTTTAGTTTCACTATCATTATATGTAATTACAGAAGTATCTCTTGCTGTACCAATAAGCTTGATGTTTGGCTTATTTACAACAACTGTTTCTGTAAATGTTTTAGGTGCAAGCTTAATTGTAGCACCTGTTGAAAGTGCAGCATCGACAGCAGCCTGTACTGTGTTGTATACCTTATAACCATCCTTAGCAACATAGCCTGCATATAATACGGATGTATCGCTGCCATCAGCAATTACCTCTGTTGCTGTTGGGGTTGCTGTAACTGTATATTCATTTGTATCTGTTGCAATAGTAATTGTTGCAGGGTCAAGAGTATATCCTTCTGCAGATAAAGTTGCATTACCTACATAAATTGCTTTGCCAGTAAAGTCTGCGATACCGCTAGATATAGTTGCCTTATATTCAGCATTACTAGAATCGGTAATTACTAAAACATCACCATTGTTAGTATTGCTTACAGTAATTTTAACATTGGAATTTGCTTGAACCTCTTTCGGTACTTCTTCTGCAGTAATTGTTTTAACAGCTAAAGTTGGTATATATACCTGACCAATTTCGGAAATTGTTCCGCTTGAATTCTTTAAACCTGTTGTCGCTGTTAAAGTTATTGTTGCTGTAGTTGTTCCGGTATAATATATATCAATAGTAGAACCCTTAGTGCCTATTGTATTATATACTGTACCTGCAACTCCTGACGAGCTTAAAAATTTAGCACTTGTATCGGTAGATGAAAAACTGAATTCACCTGCATAATCAGCTGTACCAAGACTAATTTTTGCTGGACCAACAACATTTTTAAGTTCTATTATTGGCAAAGAGCTACTATTTGTACTAACAAGACCGTAAGTTGTTCCATGATACTTAACATCTGTAATTTTTACAACGTAATCATCACTTGCCTCTGTCGAAACGCTATCATTTGTTATGTAATATGTGCCATCAGTTGCATAGGAACCATCATTTGTTCTAAAATCTAAATTAATATCTGTACTGCTAGATTCCTCTGTAGAATCGGCGGCAATAGGTTTATCAGTACCAATAAGATAAATATTTACACCACTATTTGGAGAATAAACATAATAGTTGCCAACACTTGATAAGTTTACTAATCCTCCGGGGATTGGTTTGCCTGACTTTGGTGCATCAATACTTCCAACGGCTGTTCCATTGTCATTAGCAATAGTTAATGTTCTATCTTGTGATGTATTTGCTGATAAAGCCCAAATATACAAATTAGTATCAGCCTCTGTTGTTGTAAACTTAATTGCACGTTTTGTGGTTGAACCTGAGCCACTAGTCTGAATACGTTTGGAGATACTGATGCCATTTGCTGTATCTGAACCAGCACTAACAGTCATATTATTACTGCTATCAGCGATAAGGGTGAACCCATTTATTTTAGTTTCTGATGTAATATCTCCAGCTGTAAGCTCATCAGCACTTAATGAACTTGCTAAGGTGATTCCTTTTAAAGCAGTTGATGTAAATGTAAGCTCATCAGCAGTAAAGTTAAATTCATCAGAACCAGCTGCCAAAGTAATTTCGTTTGGTGATGCACTATAACCGTTCGCAGAAACTGTGAATTTATCCCCAACTTTAAAGGGGGCATCTGAACCACCAGATACAGATTTTGTTACAGTATATGCACCATTGCTGATTGTAGCGGATAATGTAGTTGAATTATCTGAATTTGTAAGTGTAAATGTTCCGCTTGTAAGCTCGTTGGAAGCTCCTAAATCACCTGTAATTGTATACTCATCATCCATAACAACTGCACCTGGAACAAATTCAAATGCCAATAATACGGCATTAGTTGTTAATGAAATTGTAGCTACATTAGTCGCAGAGCATGGAACACTAGCTACATATACTTTATTGACGCCATCCTCTGTAGGATAGGTATTATTTCCAATTGTTGCCGAATTTGAGGTTTGCTTAGCATATCCGTATACATTTAATTTTCCTGTTTCGGTTGGTGTATAGGTGATTGTTCGTCCTCCTAAAGCAACCAATTCACTGGTAAAACTTTTTCCAGTAGTATTATTATTCTCATTTTTTACATCGCTTGAACGTGTTCCAAATGACTGATATTTAAATGTTTTAGTACTGGAAGTAATTGCAAATCCAGTTGGCAAGCTACTTGGTGTCGTCTTCTCATTATAGTCTAATGTTCCGTTTGTAAAGAAATTATCAACTGTATAATACAATGTTTCACCATCAGCCGCCCACACACTACTAACATTCATCACGCAAACGCAGGAACACAGCATAATGAATGCAAGAATAGAGCTTAAAGCTCTTTTAAATTTGTTGTTCATTTAAAAATTATCCCCTTTCTTTATTGAAAATTATTTACTGTTCCCCAAACAAACCACATTCAGAAAAGACAGCTATAATTTCCATAAAATATTCTTTTCCTTTGCAGGACGTATACGTACAACTGCGCTTAAAGTAAATCGACATTGCCGGTTATCAATTCTCCCTATCAGCAGTTATACCTATTACGTTTATTATACATCTGTACTTATAAATTGTCAATTTATTTTTAAGATTTGTACGTACAAATATTCAATTATCTTAATTAATTCTTAATATATAGCAATATCAAACTACAAAAAGAATTGTTTGATAAAATAAATTAAAACGTCGGGGCAGATTTAAAATCCACCCCGACATATATTAGTTAATCAGCATTTTAAAGCACCTTAACCCCTGCAAACGGCGCAAGCGTCATTCTGATAAAGTATCCCTGCGGATGCTTACACACAGGGCAGGCGGCAGGTGCATTTGTACCTTTTACGGTATAGCCGCAGTTAAGGCACATCCATTCCTCCTCGATTGAGGAAACAAAAAGCATATCCTTTTCAAGCATATCGGCAGCCCTGCCAAAGCGCTCGCCATGCGTCTTTTCAACCTCAGCAATCCTCTGAAAGGTATGTGCAACAGGTGCAAAGCCCTCCTGTGCCGCAATCTCCGCAAACTGCTTATAATCCACGTCATGCTCCTGAAACTCGTTATGCTGTGCATATCTCAGCAGCTTAGCAACGTCCTTGCTTATATCCACAGGATAGGTGCCGTCAACGGTAATTGTGGTGTCGGACAAATCCTGTAAGAGATTATAAAACACCTTGGCATGCTCCCTCTCCTGCCCTGCGGTAAAGGTAAAAATGCCCTCAATTACATAAAGTCCTTTTTCTCTTGCCTCGCCTGCGCCAAAAGTATAGCGGTTTCTCGCCTGACTTTCGCCTGCAAAGGCTCTCATAAGGTTTTCCTTGGTTTTGCTGTTTTTAAAATCCATTTTTAATACCTCCTTTTTTCCTATTATGCCAAATTTGGGGTTTAAATATTCCTTATTTTAGTGTATAATGTGTATAATTAAGAAAAGAAATTTTTTCGGGTGATAAAATGAGTGAACAGCTTACCATTGAGGGCATAATTGAAAGCATTAAATACAGAAACGACGAGAACGGCTACACCGTTTTTACCGTAATTGAGGACGAGAACGCAGACGACGAGTATATCTGCGTTGGCTACCTGCCCTCCGTTACACGCGGGGAAAATGTGTGCATTACGGGCAGTGTGGTTGTACACCCCACCTACGGTGAGCAGCTGCAGGTGGAAAGCTGCATACAGACCGTACCGTCCAGTGAAAGGGGTATTGAGCGTTATCTTGCAAGCGGTATAATAAAAGGCATCGGCAAGGTAACTGCAAGAAATATAGTTAAAAAATTTGGCACCGATACCTTCAATGTTATATCTGAAACACCCGAAAAGCTTGCCGAAATACGTGGTATTAACGAAAGCAGAGCCATGAAGATTGGTGAGGCTTTTCACGAGCAGACTGAGCTTAGAAGCGTGGTTATGTTTTTGCAGCAGTACGGCGTTACCACCTCAAACGCACTTAAAATTTACAAAAAATACAAGGGCTCAACCATAACCGTTGTGCAGAAAAACCCATACGCCCTTGCCGACGAGGTTTTTGGCATAGGCTTTACAACGGCAGATAAAATCGCCTACAATATGGGTATTGCGCCCGACTCCGAATACCGCATTGAGGCAGGCGTGCAGTACGTGCTGACCCTTGCGTTAAATGACGGCAGTGTTTATCTGCCAATGCAGCTGCTGCTTGACAAAGCCTCCGCCCTACTTAGAATACAGAGCGAAATAATAGCAAACCTTATGACCAAGCTGCACATTGACAACCGCATTTATATTGAGCGGCGTGAGGACGAAGTAAGGGTATACCTTAACTTTTCCTATTATAACGAGAGTTATACGGCTAAAAAGCTGATTGAGCTTTCACATTTCAAGCCCGACAGCAATATAAATTATGATGGTGAAATTGACTGCATAGAGGCATATAACTCCATGACCTTTGCCGACGAGCAGCGCAGGGCAATAAAAGAGGCTATGACAAATGGCGTTATGGTAATTACGGGCGGCCCCGGTACAGGCAAAACCACCATTATAAACGCAATTATCTACCTTTTAAAGCTGCAGGATATGAAGGTGGAGCTTGCCGCACCCACAGGCAAGGCGGCAAAGCGTATGTCCATAGCCACAGGTGAAAATGCACAGACAATACACCGTCTTTTAGGACTTAACTACCTTGACGAGGGCAGCCGCAAGCAGAGCTTTGAGCATGACGAGGACAACCCCATTGAGGCTGATGTAATTATAGTTGACGAAAGCTCCATGATTGATATGGTGCTTATGACAAGCCTGCTGAAAGCAGTTGTTGCAGGCACAAGGCTTGTAATTGTGGGCGATGCCGACCAGCTGCCGTCAGTTGGCGCAGGCAACGTGCTGCAGGATATAATCGCAAGCGGCGTTGTACCCGTAATACGATTAAAGGAAATCTTCCGTCAGGCAAGGGAGAGCGCAATTGTTATGAATGCGCACCGCATTAACAACGGTGAAATGCCTGTTATGGAAAAGGACAGCAAGGACTTTTTCTTTATGCGCTCGGCAAATCAGGACAAGCTGATTGAAACCGTTGTATCGCTTGTTACAACAAGGCTCCCAAACTACCTCGGCTGTGATGGTCTGAAAGATATACAGCTGCTTACACCAATGCGCAAATCCCCCATAGGTGTTGAGGGCTTTAACAAGGTGCTGCAGGCTTGCCTTAATCCGCCTGCAAAGGGCAAGTTTGAGAAAAACCATGGCAGCAGAATTTTCCGCATGGGCGACAAGGTAATGCAGATAAAAAACAACTATGATATTGCATGGAAAATTGTAAGAAACGGAAAAATTGTTGATGACGGACTTGGCATATACAACGGCGATGAGGGCATTATCGTATTTATCGACAATGTAAACGAGTATATGGAGGTGCTGTTTGACGGTGAAAAAACCGTCATTTATGACTTTACGCAGCTTGACGAGCTGGAGCTGAGCTATGCCGTAACCATTCACAAAAGTCAGGGCAGCGAGTATAAGGCAGTTATTATACCCGTACACAGCGGCCCGCCAATGCTGCTTACACGCAACCTTATTTATACCGCCGTTACAAGAGCAAGGGAGCTTGTTGTGCTTATAGGCATACCCGAAACGCTTAAAAGAATGATTGATAATAACCACGAGTCAGAAAGATATACCGCACTTGCGGAAAGACTGAAATTTTTTGCAGATATTAAATAGGAAAGAAAGCATACGCAAAATGGGATTGTTGTATAAATTAGAATTTATATTATACGCAAGGTAAGCGGGCGGATATAGAATCCGCCCCTACAAGTTAATTACAACTATAATTTATTTTTTCGCAGATTTATCTTATACGCAAGGTATCCAAACAAACCAACATCTAATTTATATGCAATGCAACAATGCTATTATTGGTTACGTAGGGGCGGATTCCATATCCGCCCTTATACTCACATTTCACTAAACTATAATTTATATATTATACCCAAACAAACAGGGCTGCTGCATAATAGTGCAACAGCCCTTAGTATTTTACAAATATTAATATGCCTTACCCCAGTAAACCATAGTTTTGGCAGGCTTACCACAGCATACGCATTTGGTGTCAATCTCCTCCTGCTCAAAAGGCATACATCTTGATGTAACGGAGTATTCCTCCTTAATCTTGTTTTCACAAGCCTCATCACCGCACCACATAGCCTTAACAAAGCCTGGAGTTTCGTTCACAATTCTGCCAAGCTCCTCCATAGAGGTTGCTGTGTAGGTGTGGCTGTCCCTGTGTGCGGTAGCCCTTGCAAGCATATCTGCCTGAATGGTATCAAGCAGCTTTGTAACCTCGTCCTCGATATTGTCAAGAGAAACGGTTATCTTCTCGCCTGTATCACGTCTTGCAAGCACGCACTGACCTGCCTCAATATCCTTAGGACCAAGCTCAACTCTTACAGGGATACCCCTCATTTCGTACTCGCTGAACTTCCAGCCAGGCGTCTTGTCGCTGTCGTCAAGACCAACCCTGCAAACCTTTGCAAGTCTTTCCTTAACCTTTGCAGCATTTTCAAGCACGCCCTCTTTTTTCTGTGCAATAGGTATAATCATAACCTGTGTAGGTGCAATGCGTGGTGGCAGTACAAGACCGCTGTCATCACCATGTACCATAATTATAGCGCCGATAATACGTGTGGACATACCCCAGCTTGTCTGATGAACGTACTGGAGCTTGTTCTCCTTGTCGGTGTACTGAATACCAAAAGCCTGTGCAAAGCCGTCGCCAAAGTTATGGCTTGTGCCTGACTGGAGTGCCTTGCCGTCGTGCATAAGCGCCTCAATAGTATAGGTAGAATGTGCACCTGCAAACTTTTCCTTATCTGTCTTTCTGCCCTTAATCATAGGGATAGCAAGCACCTGCTCACAGAAATCAGCATAGAGGTTGAGCATCTGAATTGTTCTCTCCTCTGCCTCCTCTGCGGTAGCGTGTGCGGTGTGTCCCTCCTGCCACAAGAACTCCATTGAGCGCAGGAATGGACGTGTTGTCTTTTCCCACCTTACTACAGAGCACCACTGGTTGTAGAGCTTTGGCAAATCCCTGTAGGACTGTACAATGTTTGAGTATAAGTCGCAGAAAAGTGTTTCCGAGGTAGGACGTACACAAAGTCTTTCCTGCAGCTTTTCAAGTCCGCCATGTGTTACCCATGCAACCTCGGGAGCAAAGCCCTCAACGTGGTCCTTCTCTTTCTGTAAAAGGCTCTCGGGTATGAACATAGGCATATATACATTCTCAACGCCTGTTGCCTTAAAACGTGCATCAAGCTCCTTTTGTATATTCTCCCATATAGCGTAGCCATTAGGGCGCAGAATCATACAGCCCCTTACACTTGAATAGTCAATAAGCTCCGCCTTTTTAACAACATCGGTATACCACTGCGCAAAATCCTCTTTCATAGAGGTAATAGCAGTTACCATTTTTTCTTTAGCCATTGTAAATTCTCCTTTATGTCGGTTAATTGCATTAATTATGATTATATAACTTTATGGGTGGTTTGTCAATTATGCAGATATAAAAATACCGCCTTGTGTATGCACTCACAGGGCGGTATAGTTTTTATGTATTATTTTTATACGGCAGTAATATGTTTGCAGCGGTATGTACAGCCGTATATAATAAACGGTTTGTTACTCGCCTGCAAATTTAAAGCTGCTGTTAAGAGCCTTTTGCAGTACGTATGCGGCATCGGTTGCGGTGATTGTGCCGTCGCCGTTTACATCAAGCAAATCAAAATAAAATATGTATTCGGAAAAATATTTTCACAAACCGTTTTAAAATTTGGATTTAACGCTTTTTGCAATACATCTGCGGCATCACTTGCACTTACTACACCGTCATTGTTAGGGTCGCCGATTATTGGAACTGCTTCTGTAGTGGTTTCGGTGGTAGACTCGGTTTCGGTAGTTGTTTCGGTAGCGCTGTCATCTAAATAGATAATAGTAACACCGTCAGGATACAGACTTGTGTCGTCTGCGGTGCTGTTTCTGTAGCAATACACTGTTTTTAAACTGTTGCAATTATAAAAAGCACGCTCGCTAAGACTTGTAACACTATCAGGAATAGTTACGCTTGTAAGATTATCACAATCCCCAAAAGCATAATCACCGATATTTGTAACGCCACCTGGAATTATTATGCTTGTAAGGCTGGTACAATTTTCAAACGCCTGATCAACAATAAATTTAACACTATTAGGAATTGTTATACTTTTAAGACTGCTGCACCCTGCAAAAAGTGCAAAAGTAATATAAGCAGTACCATTAGGAATATTAATATCTGTAAGACTGCAGCAGCCAGTAAAAGCCTCATAATCAATATACTCAACACTATCTGGAATTACTACACTTATAAGATTGCTACAATCTGCAAAGGCATCATGTCCAATACTCTTAACGCTTTTGGGTATATTTATTTTTGTAAGACTGGTACAATCCCCAAAAGCATAGGCACCTATATTTATAACACTATTAGGAATAATTATATCTTTAAGATTGTAACACTTATCAAAAGCAAAGTCACCAATATTTACAATATTATCAGAAAGGGTTATTTTTACAAGATTGCCACAAGACTGAAGAGCTTGCTCACCAATCTCCGTAATTTTTACTCCATCAATGCTTTCTGGTATATTAACCTCTGTTACTGTTTCATCTGCATCTGTAACAATTCCGCTAGTAGGGTCATAATAAATATTGCCGCCTGTAACAGCATAAGGTGTCCCCTCTGACATAGCGATTAAATCGGTTTTGTTATTTTCTGTTGCATCATATTCAGTTGCGGCATAAGCCGTATTAATGCCTGTTGTTACAAGCACTGTACTTAGTAAAACGCATATAATTTTTTTCATTTTTATCCTCCCTTAAAATTTACAGCTTGACAGTCTCAAAAATTTTGTCCTTATCCTCCTGTTCGATACCAAGATACCGTTTAGTAATGCTAAAAGCGGAATGGTTATACACCTTCATAAGCATAACTGGCGGTACACCCTGTTTCCACGCCTGATAGCCAAAGGTTTTGCGCAGGGAATGACAGCTTATATCAAGCCCCAGTGCATTGCCCGCACTTTTTATTATGCGGTGAGCCTGTGTTCTTGTTAAAGGCAAATTTGGCGTGTTTTCGCCCGTAAAAATATAAGCGTTATCTGATGGCAGACCCTTGTTTTTGATGTACAGCTTTACTGCACTTTTTAATGCCGCATTAATAAATATCTCCGTACGCTTGCCTGTCTTTTTCTCTTTAATGGATATATGTGTTTTTACCCTATGCGATGAAAAGCTGTAAAGTCTGTCCCATTTAAGGGTCAGTACGTCGCTTATTCGCAAAGCGGAGTTAAGGCAGACCGAAACAAGAAGATAGTTTCTGTACTCTCCCCTTTCAAGATAATAGTTTTTCAATTTCTGAATGTCCTTGTAGGACTTAATAGGCTTAGTTGTGTTCATTTTTTGACCTCCCATGCAACATATTATATAATTGTGTTACCTATTGTAATTTTGTGTAATGTGCTTGTTTACAGCACTTGACAAACTTTTTGTCAAGTTGTAAAATAAATTAGTAATTTTTAATTTATTTCTGAAATGTGCTTAAATTCTATGTTTTTGGTAATCCTTAATGTAACACAATTATATACTGTGTAAACTGCCAAAAACTGTCCAATTTCTAAATTATTCTCACTCTATTATTTCTACCCTTGAATAAATTCAATTTAATTTACAAATCTATTGAAAATTGATAACAAATATGTTATCATACCTTAATACTCTTGCTCAATACGGCACACGTATAGGACAGCCTGTTGTAAAGCACATAGAAGGCAGCATCTGGGAGCTAAGACCATTAAAAACAGAATATTTTTCTTTTACTGGAAAGATAATAAGTTTGTTTTACTGCACCATTTTATTAAGAAAACACAGAAAACACCTCCAAAAGAACTGGAGCAGGCACGCTTAAAATTAAAGGACTTTTTGGAAAGGAGCGGGGAATAATGAGTATTGATATTAACGGAGAAAAGTTTACAACCTTTTCGGACTATATTAATGATGAAACAAAGGTCAGTGACGCAGAAAAGGCACAAATTGAGTTTGAAACCGCCTTAATAGGCAAGCTTATCGAGGCAAGAGAGGCAAAGGGGCTATCACAAAGGGAGCTTGCAGAGCTAAGCGGAGTTAAGCAGCCAGCCATTGCAAGGCTTGAAAGCATGAGAACAACACCCCAGATAGATACACTGTTTAAGATATTAAGCCCTCTTGGTTACACAATTACCATTGTACCTAAAGACGAAAAAGAAAAAGTATAATTATCGGCACCGTTTATATGCAAAATATAGGCGGTGCCGTCTTTTTACACATCTGTCTTGAATTACCCCTTATTTAGTGATAAAATATCAGTATATATTGTTTTATTTTCGAGGTAGTGTCATGGTTTTCAGCAGTATGTTATTTTTATTTATATTTCTCCCTGCCCTGCTCATCATTTATTTTATTGTACCGCAGGACTGGCGGTGGCTCAGAAATTTAGTGCTGTTAATATTCAGCCTTATTTTTTATGCCTCAAACGAGCCTGTAAACATACTGGTAATGCTTGCGTCAATTATGGCAAACTACGTGCTGGGGCTGTGCGTGGAGTATGCAAGGCACAAAAAGCCGTTTGTTGCTTTGGCGGTAATTGCCAATTTATCGGTGCTTATTTACTTTAAATACACCGTCTTTATATGCGACAATTTATCCCATTTTTTTAATTTAAACCTTAATATTGAAGAGATTATAATGCCTGTGGGTATATCGTTTTTCACCTTTCAGGCTATGAGCTATGTATTTGACATTTACTACGGTTCAACCAAAGCGCAGAAAAATCCGCTTGATGTAATGCTGTACATCTCGCTTTTTCCGCAGCTTGTGGCAGGCCCCATAGTGCGTTATCAGACGGTAGCCGACGAAATTGACGACAGGTGGGAAAACACAGAGGAAATTGCACAGGGCATGCAGACCTTTATAATAGGTCTTGCAAAAAAGCTGCTTATTGCAAACAGGGTTGGCATAATTGCCGACGCCGCCTTTGCCGAGCACAACATCAACTTTGCCTTTGCATGGCTTGGCATTGCCGCCTACACGCTGCAAATTTACTTTGACTTTTCGGCTTATTCGGATATGGCAATAGGTCTTGGCAGAATTTTCGGCTTTCACTTTCCCGAAAACTTTAATTACCCCTATATATCAAAGAGCGTAACCGAGTTCTGGCGCAGGTGGCATATATCCCTCAGCGTATGGTTCAGGGATTATTTGTACATTCCGCTTGGCGGCAACCGCTGTGCAAAGTGGAAGCATCTGCGCAATATTATGATAGTATGGCTTGCTACTGGTATATGGCATGGTGCAAGCTGGAATTTTGTTGTATGGGGCTTATACTACGGCATTATACTTATAATTGAAAAGGAGTTTTTGTCGGGGCTTATTAAAAAGCTGCCCTCTGTGCTGTGCCACATTTACACAATGCTGATTGTGCTTATTGGCTTTGTATTTTTCAGAGCCGACACATTGACGGACGCACTTGTATATCTGCGTGCAATGTTTACCTTTGAGCCGATAACCATGGGTGCGTCAAACGAGCTGCAGTTTCTGTTAAACAATGCCGCTGTGCTTGTAATTGCGCTTATAGGCTGTACTCCCGTAAAGAATATTGCGGAGAGGCTGCCGCTCAAAGCACCGCTTAAATTCATATACTGTATGGCACTGTTTTTAATGTCGGTTATGTACCTTACAAGCTCGACGTTTAATCCGTTTATCTATTTCAGATTTTAAGGGGGTGTCGATATGGAAAGACTGTTTAATTTTTTAACTATCTTAGGCTTTATGGCAATAATTTTAACCTTTAGTATCGGCACGCTGACAGCCGAGCCAAAGGAAAAGCTGTTTTATGAAAACCGCTATCCCGAAAAGGCTGTACCGCTGACAATGGAGAGCTATCTTTCGGGCGAGTTTACGGAAAAATCGGAAAAGGCTTTTTCCGACAACATTTACAAGCGTGATGAAATATTAAAGCTCTACACCGCCTTTAACCGCAACGTGCTGCGAAAAAACGAGGTCAGCAATGTTGTTTTCGGCGACGGCGTACTGCTTCCTTATTATAAGACAAACTATTTCAATAAAGAGGCTGTCGATTTGGATATTTACGATATGGCGGCATATATGGAAACCTTTAACAGGGTTATTGAGCATAACGGCGGCAAGTTTGTGTTTGCGGCAATACCTGCGCAGTTTTCGCTCTATAATGACAAATATCCCGATTACGTCTGCTCCTATGCACCAAAGCTCGATTATGTGAGGGAAAATTTCTTTAATGCGCTTAGTGAGCGTGGTGTTGATTATATCGATATGAAATCGGTATTTTCACAGAGAGCGGATAAGGACGAGCTGTATTTTAAAACCGACCACCACTACAACTGCAACGGTGCGTTTGTTGCCTACCAGTCCATTATGCAGGAGATAAACAGGGTGTCGGGGCTTGACCTTAAAATACTGACGGAAGATGAAATGGAGTATAAAACCCTGCCAAACAAATTTTTAGGCTCCATGTCGAGAAAGATTTATGACGTTTACCCTAATGAGGATAAGTTTACAATGTGCTATCCAAAGGAGCAAATACCCTTTGAGCGCTACGACAGCGGCACAAAGGTTGCGGCAGAGCTGTTTAAGCCGCCAACACCCGACAAGTATGTTGATTATGAGAGCTTTATGGGCGGCGATTTTCCCGAAACACTGATTGACACGCACCGCCCCGAGCTGCCAAGCGTGCTTGTGTTTGGCGACTCCTATACAAATGCGCTTGAAACCATAATTTACTACAGCTTTGACAAAACCTATTCGGTTGACTGCCGCTATTACAACACAATGAGCATTGCGGACTATATAAGGGAGAAAAAGCCAGATTTTGTGGTATATGTGCGTGATGATACAATATATTTAAGCAAGGAAAACAACGGTAATTTCTTCGGACATAATTGAAAGGTGACAATATGGCATTGACAAAGGAACAAAAAGAAAGATATATAAGACATATAACGCTGAAAGGAGTAGGCGAAGAGGGACAGGAAAAGCTGCTTAACTCAAAGGTA
>CABUWB010000005.1 GCA_902495025.1 uncultured Eubacteriales bacterium | reverse complement strand
CTCTTTGCCAAGACAGTACATTGCCGCATTTATGCCGCCGATAAGTCCCTGTGCGGCAGCCTCCTCATAGCCCGATGTGCCGTTAAACTGACCTGCACTGAAAAGACCATGTATATTTTTAAATTCCAGACTTAATTTAAGCAGGTTTGCGCTTATGCAGTCATACTCGATAGCGTAGGCAGTACGCATAATACGGCAGTTTTCAAGCCCCGGGAGCGTCCTGTACATAGCCTGCTGTACGTCCTCTGGCAGGGAGCTGCTCATGCCCGATACATAAAGCTCGTTTGTATCCTCACCCTCAGGCTCAACAAAAATCTGATGTCTTTCCTTATCCGCAAAGCGCACCACCTTGTCCTCAATGGACGGACAGTACCTTGGGCCCGTACCCTCGATTACACCCGAATAAAGAGGTGAGCGGTCAAGGTTTGCACGTATGATATTATGTGTTTCCTCATTGGTATAGGTAAGGTAGCAGCTGACCTGCTCCCTTGCTATATCCTCAGGCTTATTTTCAAAGGAGAATGGCACAAGCTTTTCATCACCCTTTTGCTCCTGCATTTTGGAAAAATCAACCGTTCTTTTGTCAATTCTTGCAGGGGTACCTGTCTTATAGCGCATAAGGGGAATACCCAGCCTTTTAAGCGCATCACTTAAATGCGTGGAGTTTCTGAGTCCGTTAGGGCCGCTTGGTATAATGGTGCTGCCGTAAAGACAGCGTGCCTTTAAATACGTGCCCGTACAGATAACAACCGCCCTGCACCTGTAAAGTGCGTCCGACTCGGTAACAACACCTGTGATATTGTTGTTCTCATCAGTTAAAATATCCGTAACCTCACCCTGACGTATATAGAGGTTGTCGGTATTTTCAAGCGTGCGCTTCATCTCAACGTGGTAGCGGTTTTTGTCCGCCTGTGCACGCAGAGAGTACACCGCAGGCCCCTTGCCTAAATTGAGCATACGGCTCTGTATATAGGTTTTGTCAATATTTTTGCCCATTTCACCGCCTAAAGCGTCAATCTCCTTAACAAGGTGCCCCTTGGAGCTGCCGCCTATGTTGGGGTTACATGGCATCATACCGATACTGTCCAGATTTATTGTAAATATTATTGTACTAAGCCCCAGACGTGCCGCCGCCAGAGCAGCCTCACAGCCTGCATGACCTGCACCTATGACAACAACGTCAACGCTGTCTGCCTCATATAATGCTGACATTTGTTTCACCTCAAAATTTTTTTACTTGCCAAGACAAAACTCACTAAAAATTTTGTCAATAATATCTTCCTCCAGTGCCTCGCCCGTAATTTCACCCAGAGCCTCATATGCCTGCGTCAAATCCATGGAAATAAAGTCCTCGGGCATACGGTTATTTACCGTTTCTATTACATTATAAAGGAAGTCCTTTGCCTTGTACAGTGAGTTTTTATTTCTTTCATTGGAAATAAGTGCCTCGTCGTTATTCTCTATACTGCCGTCAAAGAACATTTCCTTTATCTTTTCATAAAGCTGCTCAATGCCCTTATCTGCCTTAACTGAAATATTTATTGGCTCACTGCCTGTTAATGTTTTAATTTCATCGGGACTTATTACCTGTGTCAAATCGGTTTTATTTACAAGCACAATTCGGTTTTTATCAGCTGACAGCTCAATAAGCTCCCTGTCCTCGGCGCTTATCTCACGTGAGCCGTCAAGCATAAGCAGCACCAAATCAGCCTCGGAAGCTAGCTTACGGCTTTTCTCAACACCAATCTTTTCAATAACATTATCTGTATCCCTTATGCCCGCAGTATCCACAAGCTTTAGTGGTATACCATTAATGTTGATAAGCTCCTCCAAAATATCTCTTGTAGTGCCGGGTATATCGGTAACAATGGCACGCTCCTCATCAATTATTGTATTTAAGAGGGAGCTTTTGCCTACGTTTGGTCTGCCTAAGATAACGGTTTTAATACCCTCGTTGTAAATTCTGCCGAGGTCTGCACCCGAAATAAGGCTTTCAATTTCGGCAGCCACCTTTTTTGTACCCTGCGCTATTGTTTCATAGGTCATGGTTTCATCATCATGCTCGGGGTAGTCAATGGCAGCCTCAATGTTGGCAAGCATAAGTATAATTTCCTCACGCATAGCCTTTATTTTGCGGTATAATCTGCCGTCAAGACGTTTGAGCGCCACCTCTCTGCTGCGGTCGGTTTTGGCATTTATAATATCAATGACCGCCTCTGCCTGTGTAAGGTCAATACGACCGTTTAAAAAGGCACGCTTTGTAAACTCGCCCGGCTCGGCAAGCCTTGCGCCGCTTTTAAGCACCGCATCAAGCACCGCCGTAACGGCACGTATGCCGCCATGACAGTTAATCTCGGCAACGTCCTCACGTGTATAGGTGTTTGGTGCACGCATAATGCTTACAAGCACCTCGTCGCACACCTCACCGTCATACACAATTTTACCGTAGCTTATGGTATGGCTTTTACGTTCGCCAAGCGGCTTTCCCTTTGCAGGGACAAAAAGCATATCCGCAAGTGCTATTGCATTTTCACCGCTTATGCGCACTATGCCTATGCCGCCGCTGCCTACGGGGGTTGCGATAGCCGCTATTGTATCATCAAGCTTTACTTTAAGCATATTTTCACCTCATAATAAAAGGGACTGTCGAAACCGACAGCCCCTGATTTACAGCACTACAGACAATAGCTGTCTGAAAATTATTGATTTTCTTCCTCATTTACAGGTTTATCAAACGGACTTGCCTCGCTGTACAATGCTCTGAATGCAAGGTCGCCGTCAAAGTCTGGCTGCTGTGCAGCCTGTGCTTCTTCCTCAAGCTGGCGCTTGATTGCCTTAATACCGCCCGAAAGGATAAAGCCTGTTGCAATAAGCAGAATTATAGGCTTAAACGGTATGCTTACATGAAATGCCGAAAGCAGACAAAATACAAAATAAACAGGAGTATATGCCCTTAAACCCATGGAATAGAGCTGACCGAAGTTGTTTTTAACCTTCATTGCAGAGCTTATACAGCCGCCAAGTGCCGCATTTACCATACTCCATATTGCAAGCCTTATAAAAATGATAAACGGCATGGCAATAGTAAAGTATGTAAGCAGCTTTTTAGCAAGCTCCATAAGCATATCACGATTTATATAGCTGCGGTACTCCACAGGTATCTCAGTATATTCCAGCTTTTTAACTCTTTCATCGGTGCTGGTGTCATCACACATAACAGCCATATTTCTGCCGACAGCTGCAGACTGTCCATATTGTGAGCAGTCAATAACGTCCTCTCTCACGCCGTTATTGTTGCGGAATATGGTGTCCGTTGACTCGTCATAATTATAGTTATAATCGGTATCAATGACAACCTTTGTATCGCCGTCGCCAAAATCCAGCTGATAGTCAATATACAAAAGACCGTCATCAGAAAGTGAAAAATCAGGTATTTCCTCGGCAATTCCTTCCATACCGCCCATATTTGCAAGGGGCATATATATACCCACACATACGGTAAGCAGAAAGCCGATTGCCGTCATAACAAGCATATAAAGAAAGTTTTTGCCCGCAGTATCGCAGCGGAAAAGCCTGTATGAGTTAAAGGAAAAGCACTTTGTCATTTCAGCAAATATATTCATATAATCCCCCTGTTAAAGACCTCAAATTTACCTTGAATGTCCGTTTCTCATATCCTTTGGTGAAATTACCACGTATCTGTGAGGCTCAACACCCTCGCTGTAAGTAGTAACGTATCTGTCGTTCTGGAGAGTTGAATGGATAATTCTTCTCTCATAAGGATTCATAGGCTCAAGCACAACGTTTTTGTGAAGGTGCTTTGCCTTTTTTGCAAGGTTAAACGCAAGGTGTTCAAGCGTTTCCTTACGTCTTTTTCTGTAACCCTCGGTATCAAGAGTTACAGTGATAAAGGCAAACTCGCCCTTGTTTACCACAAGACCAACAAGGTGCTGCAGGCTGTCAAGCGTCTGACCTCTCTTGCCTATTACAACACCCATTTCGGGGCCTTCCATGGTAACTGTAAGCTGCTTGTTGTCAACAAACTTTGCCTCAACCTCAACCTCCAGCTTCATAGCCGCAAATACCTCGGCGAGGAATTTTTTAACATCGGCAATAACTCTTTCCTTATCAGCATCGGTAAGCTGTGGACGCTCGGGCTTTGTCTCGTCCTCGGCGTCTGTCTGCTCTGCTGCAGCAGGAGCTGCCTGCTGTGGCTTTTCGGCAGGCTTAGCCTTTTCGGCTTTCTCCTTGGCAGCCTTTTCCTTGGCAGCCTTCTCTGCTGCTTCCTTTTCAGCCTTTGCCTTAGCCTTGGCAGCCTTTTCAGCCTCAAGCTGGCGCTTTGCCTCCTCTTTAGCCTTTTCGGCAGCCTCGTCGTAGCCTATAACCCATACCTTTACCTTTGCTGGTCTTGCACCAAGACCCAAAAAACCCTTGGAGCCCTCGTCAAGTATCTCGTACTCGACCTCGGAAATTTTAAGACCCATTTTTTCACAGGCAGTTGTAACTGCCTCCATGGCAGACTTGCCTGTCATCTCCAAACATTTAATCATTTTTTACTGCCCCCATTCTTTGATTGTTCTTCTTCTCTTTCTTTTTTACGCTCAAAATGAGTGCTGATTATTACCTGCTGGCAAATCTGAAATATATTGGAGGTAACCCAGTATAAACCGACACCGCCTGGCAGACCTGTTGTAATCCATGCCATCATAAGAGGCATAACGATATTCATGACTCTCTGCTGGCTCCTCATCTGTGGGTCGGCCGCCTGATTTTTTCTTGTCATCATCCATGATGAAAGCCATGTTGTACCCGCAGATAAAATAGGGATAATCAGCTTTTTGTTAAGAGCGAAGCCTACCGTTTCGGTAAGGCTTATACCCATAAAGGTTTCAATAGCCTGTTTCTGCTCAAAAAGAGCATTCAAATCTGACGAATTCACCTGTTCAACAAGCTGGTGCACCTGTGCAGGGCTTAATACGTTAAGCAGTCTGCTGAACACATCAACATCAATGTTAGTGCCTGCTGCAAGTCCCGCACCCGTACCAAACTCGTTGATAAGGCTCATAATTGTACTGTCAGAGCCTGCCTTCATGGCAAACTCAAGCACCTCTGTTGAAAACTGTGTATAAATATCATTAATAATATTAATATACTGGAAGGGGTGCTGCATTATATAATAAAGGCCGAAGAAAATCGGCATCTGGATAATCAGAGGTAAGCAGCCGCTTAAAGGGCTGTAGTTGTGCTTTGTGTAAAGCTTCTGAGTTTCCATATTCATTTTTTTCTGTATTTCGGGGTCGGACATTCTGTCCTTATATTTATCCTGAATTTTTTTCAGCTCGGGCTGGATTTTCTGCATAACAAACATTGACTTTTGCTGCTTATATGCAATAGGTATCATAAGGCAGCGTGCAAAAATTGTCAGAAAAATAATGGAAAGACCGAGTGAATTATACTGCGTAATATCGTTATAAACAAAAATAAAGAAAAAATTAACTATTTTGCCAAGCACCCATGCAATAGGCCCTGTAATAACACCGGGGTCTTTTAAAATGTTGGCTGTTCTGGCAAGTAAAGCAAGTGTTGAAAACATAGTTTCCTCCTATGGTTTATTTTCGATTAAGGTACGGGGTCATAAGGATTGCCCTTGTAAAAGGGGTGGCATTTCAAAATACGCCGCACACTTAAATACAGTCCCTTAAAAAAGCCGTATTTTGAAAAAGCCTCATAGGCATAAGCCGAGCAGGTTGGCTGAAACCTGCAGCAGGGAGGCTTCAATGGTGAAATATATGCACGATATAACCCGATTAAAAAAAGAGCAGCCCTTTTAAGCATATACAAACCTTCTTTATTGTGCCTTTTCAGTATCCTTAATAAGCCTGTGTTTTTTTAAAAGATGCTTCAGTGAGCGGTCAGTTTCGGCATAGGTGGCGTCCTTCATGGCGCCCCTTGCAATAACCACAATGTCAAAGCCTCTTTCAAGTCTGTCCTCGCAAAGGCGGTAGCTTTCCCTCAAAAGCCTGGTAACATGGCTCCTTACAACGCTGTTGCCCACCTTTTTGCTGACCGAATAGCCTATACGGTTTATTTCAAGATTATTTTTTACAACATACATAACAAGGTATCTGTTGGCTATTGACCTGCCCTTGTTATACACAAACCTGAACTGATAATTTTTTTTAAGGGACTCGGTAAATAACATAAACGCCCCTCCAATCTACATATATACAATAAAAGCCCGCGGTAAAGCGGGCTTTTAATACGGATTAAATTTTCCGATTTACAATCACGTTTCACAAATTAAGCAGTTAAAGCCTTTCTGCCCTTTCTGCGTCTTCTAAGTATAACCTTTCTGCCGTTAGCAGTACTCATTCTCTTTCTGAAACCGTGAACCTTACTTCTCTGTCTGGTCTTAGGCTGGAATGTCATTTTCATTATCGAAGCACCTCCTTTGTGCGAACTTTTTACTAAACACTATTTTTATTATATAAAATATTTCAATTATAGTCAAGTACCATTATATGGCGCAGTGGTGAGCTTATCAGCCCTCCATAGCCTTGGCAACCTCAGCTGCGAAATCTTCTTCCTTCTTCTCGATACCCTCGCCTGTTTCAAAACGAACAAAGCTCTTAATGGATACCTTACCGCCGATTTCCTTAGCTACGCTCTCAACGTACTTGCCAACGCTCATCTTGTCGTCCTTAACATATTCCTGGTCAACAAGGCAGAACTCCTTCATTTCCTTATTGATACGACCCTCAATCATCTTCTCGAGGATGTTCTCAGGCTTACCTGCATTCTTAGGGTCAGCCTTAGCCTGCTCTGTTAAGATTTCTCTTTCCTTAGCAATAAAGTCAGCAGGAACCTCATCTCTGCATACAAACTTAGGGCTCATAGCTGCAATCTGCATACATACGTTCTTACCTGCCTCAATAAGAGCGTCGCTCTTAACATCAGATGCAAATTCAAGAAGAACTGCAACCTTACCGCCTGCATGAAGGTAAGATACGAATACGCTGTCATCAGATGCAGTATACTTCTTAAATCTTCTGATTGAAAGGTTTTCACCGATTACGGAAACCTTTTCAACAAGAGCTTCCTTAACTGTCTTGGAAGAATCCTCAAGCCAGGTTTCGCTCATGAAAGCGTCCATATCAGCAGCGTCAGAAGCAACAGCCTGCTTAGCTACGTTCTCAACAAAAGTTCTGAAAATCTCATTCTTTGCAACAAAGTCTGTCTCACTGTTTACCTCAACAGCAGCGGCAGCCTTGCCGTCCTCTGTAATATATGCAAAGCTTAAACCCTCAGCAGCAACACGGCCAGCCTTCTTCTCAGCCTTAGCCATGCCCTTCTTTCTGAGGACCTCAACAGCCTTTTCAAGGTCACCGTCAGTCTCTACAAGAGCAGCCTTACAGTCGCTCATACCAACGCCTGTCATACCTCTAAGTTCCTTAATTAAAGCAGCAGTAACAGCCATTTCTTTAACCTCCGTAATTTTATCAGTCAATATCTATCTTTTTGCTTTTATGCCTCTACGCTCTCAGCCTCAGCCTCGTCAGCAACCTGTGCCTCGCCCTGCTTGGACTCGATAACAGCATCAGCAATTCTGCCTGCAATAAGCTTTACTGCACGGATTGCATCATCGTTACCAGGGATAACGTAGTCGATTTCCTCAGGGTCGCAGTTTGTATCAACAATACCAACTGTAGGAATACCTAAGCTCTGAGCCTCAAGAACTGCAATGTGCTCCTTACGAGGGTCAACAATGAACATACAATCAGGGATTCTGTCCATCTCCTTGATACCGCCGATGTTCTTGTCAAGCTTCTCCTTCTCGTGCATGAGCTTAGCAACTTCCTTCTTAGGGAGAAGATCCATTGTGCCGTCCTCAACCATAGCGTCAAGCTCTTTTAATCTCTTAATTCTTGTCTTAACGGTTTCAAAGTTTGTAAGCATACCGCCGAGCCATCTCTCGTTAACATAGTACATACCGCATCTGAGAGCCTCTTCCTTGATAGAGTCCTGAGCCTGCTTCTTTGTACCTACGAAAAGCACTGTACCGCCGTCCTTAACGATGTCAGCAACAGCTGTGTAAGCCTCCTCAACCTTCTTAACTGTCTTCTGAAGGTCGATGATATAAATACCGTTTCTTTCAGCAAAGATATACTCTGCCATCTTAGGGTTCCATCTTCTTGTCTGGTGACCGAAGTGAACACCTGCCTCTAATAACTGCTTCATTGAAATAACACCCATTATTTCGTCCTCCTTAAAATTTGTTAATCCTCCACGAGCTTATGACAAGAACCGCTTAACAAGCGGCACAGCTTACCAAAACAGCCCATGTGTGTTTTTGCAACATTGCTATTTTATCACAAGTTTAAGCGCATTGCAAGCATTTTTTTGCGGTTTTGCAAAGTTTTACATTATTCTACGGATATATACCTGCTGTACTCATTTGCGTATTCAAATAAATCCTTATCATAATGAGTAATACTGCTGGTTTTTACTCTTTGGCTTATCGGGTATGGTCATAGCGAGCTTACCCTTTTTAACCATAGGGCGTATATACTTGCTCATAAGGTAGGCTATGGTAATTCTGTCCTTAAACCTCTCCTCCAGTTCCTCTCTGCTCCTTGGCACCCTGCAGAAATCAAGAATTTCCTTTTCCTCGGAATCAGGCTCGCCCGAGGTATCATTAAAGGCATTATACAGCGTTACTCTGAAAACACCCCTGTCATTTTCAAAAAGAGGGGCAGGCAGGCAGTACTCTGCCATTGAATTAATTACCGTAGGTATGCCGCTGTACCTGTTTTCCGTTTCCCCCATAACCTCAAGGGCATTTGCAATAAACGGATTTCTGGTATCGGCTGACCTTGTGCCAAGCCTGTCAAGAGTCATTCTGCCGTACAGACCTCCCGGGTTTTCAATAACCATTCTGTTGCTGTACATGGTAATTGTTATTGGCGTAAAATCCGTATGGATACTGTAATCTCTGTGTACAAGCGCATTAAGCACAACCTCCCTTACAGCTATTACGGGATATTCGGTTTTGTCCGCCCTTTTGCCCGTACCGGGGTTTATAATTGTCATTGCCTTCATATTTCTTCTGACAAAGGCAATGGCTGCCTCCAACATTTGCGGTATAGTGCCGTCAATTCTCACATTGTCGATAAATCTTTCGCCCACACTGCCTGTAGTGCTTATCTCCAATCCGGGCACAACCACTGCCGTTATGCAGAGCTGCGGATAAAATGCCTGTGGATAATCACTAAAAAGCATGGTGCCTGCAAGTGTGGGCCTGCCCTCCTCGGAAAACCCCTGCAGCCTGTAAATTTTATCCTTTGGCAGCCCTGCAAGATTAGGCTTTTTCTCCTTCAGGGCTATAGCATATTTTTCAAACGCTGCTGTGTCCAGGTCGGACATATCACTGCGCTCGGTTATTCTCAGCTCGTCATGTATTTTCTGCTTAAAAGCCTCATAGCTGTACACCTCATATTCAGTCATTGGCATATCACCGTCAGCAACACGCACGTATGAGCCTTTAAGCCTGCCCTTGCCCTTATAAAAGCAGGGCTTCTGATAGTCGTCAATCTCCTGTATTTCGGCACATACAACGGTTTTTCCGTCAATATCGGCAGAGGTGCAGAGCGGTCTTACGGCAGGCTCCATCTGTCCGCACTGCTCCATAATCTTTTTCTGCAAATCAGCAGCGTCATATACACCGCAAACGCTGTACCGCCTGCCCTCATCAATACCGAATAAAATTTTTCCGCCGCCCGACTGGTTGGAAAACGACGAAAGTGTGTCAAACAGCTTAGGACAGCCCTCTTTTGCCGATTTAAGTTCTATATAATTGCTTTCGCATTTTTGTTTAAGCACATTGCTTACAAGCTCTTTAAGTTCAATATCCGTCAAGAAAAAACCTCCCTGCGATTAAATGAAGTCATACAAAATAACATCTACAATAAAATTATACGACTTTACGAGAAATTTTACAAGAATTTTCTTTTAATTTTCGCATAAAATTCTTCTAATTTTCGACAATTTTTTTCGCATAAATTAGATTTTAGAAGAAAATTCTTCTAATTTTCCGTTTAAAATTCTTCTAATTTGAATTTTAGAAGAAAATTCTTCTAATTTTCATTTATTTTTTCTTCTAATTTTAACAACAAAAAAACGAGTCCGCAATAGCAAACCCGCCTTTTCTCAATGCGCGACCGGGGGCTCGAACCCCGGACCTTGTGATTAAGAGTCACCTGCTCTACCAACTGAGCTAGTCGCGCATATATTGATGTGAGCTTTCAAGCACCTTTGCGGTGCCCCTGTCGCTCAACGCAAGAAATATATTACCATTAATTTTTTACTTTGTCAACAACTTTTTTCAAAAAATTTTATTTTTTATAAAAAGAAATAAATGGGCGAGTGTAAACCCGCCCAAAATCCAATTAAAACTCAATCTTGTTCTGAATATAATCCTTCAAATCAGCAATCTTAATTCTTTCCTGCTCCATGGTATCTCTGTCACGTACGGTTACGCAGCCGTCCTCTGCGGAGTCAAAGTCGTAGGTAATACAAACAGGTGTACCAATCTCGTCCTGACGGCGGTAACGCTTACCAATACTCTGTGCATCGTCAAACTCAACGCTGAAGTACTTACAAAGCTCGTTATAAACCTCCAGTGCAGGCTCGTTAAGCTTTTTGGAAAGAGGCAGCACTGCCGCCTTAACAGGTGCAAGTGCAGGGTGGAAATGAAGCACTGTTCTTACATCGCCGCCCTCAAGCTCCTCCTCATCATAAGCCTCACAGAGGAAAGCAAGTGTAACTCTGTCGGCACCAAGTGATGGCTCAATACAGTATGGAACGTACTTTTCATTAGTTGTTGCATCAAAATACTCCATATTTTCGCCAGAGTGTGTTGCATGTGCCTTAAGGTCAAAGTCTGTTCTTGAGGCAATACCCCAAAGCTCACCCTTACCGAATGGGAACATAAACTCAATATCGGTAGTAGCGTTGCTGTAATGTGCAAGCTCAGCAGGGTCATGGTCACGCATTACGATATTCTTTTCATCAATATTAAGGCTTAAAAGCCAGTTTTTGCAGTAGTCCTTCCAGTATGAGAACCACTCCATCTCAGTACCAGGCTTGCAGAAAAATTCAAGCTCCATCTGCTCAAACTCTCTTGTTCTGAAAGTAAAGTTACCGGGGGTAATCTCGTTTCTGAACGACTTACCAATCTGACCGATACCGAAAGGAATTTTTCTTCTTGTAGTTCTCTGTACATTTTTAAAGTTTACAAAGATACCCTGTGCAGTTTCGGGGCGCATATAAACAACGTTTTTAGCATCCTCGGTTACGCCTGCATGGGTCTTGAACATAAGGTTAAACTGTCTTATATCAGTAAAATTATGCTCACCGCAGCTTGGACATGGGATATTCTTCTCCTCAATATAAGCCTTCATCTGCTCGTTTGTCCAGCCGTCGGCATTGCCCTCAATACCGTTAGCCTTGTTATAGTCCTCAATAATATTGTCGGCTCTGAAACGCTCATGACACTCCTTACAGTCCATAAGAGGGTCGTTAAAGCCGCCTACATGACCGCTGGCAACCCAAACCTCGGGATTCATAAGTATTGCACAGTCAACACCTACATTATAAGGGCTCTCCTGCACAAACTTTTTCCACCAAGCCTTTTTAACATTGTTCTTAAGCTCAACACCCAAAGGACCGTAATCCCATGTGTTGGCAAGACCGCCGTAAATCTCCGAGCCTGGGTATACAAAGCCTCTTGCCTTAGCCAAAGCCACAATCTTATCCATTGTCTTTTCCATTTTAATATATCCTCCTAAAAATGTATTAGGAAACTCTGATTAATTCACTAAAACAGGTTTGAGATTAAATTTCGTAGAGCAATGAAAATTACCGCAGGCGAAGCCGTAGGCGCTTCGTCAAGGGAATTTGAAGCAGCTATATGAAATTTAAGCCAAAGCTGTAAAGGATTAATTAAGCAGAGGTTCCTTAATCAATTATATCGTCGTCCTTGGGGATAACCAGTGCACAGATAATGTACGCCACAGTACCTAAAAAGCAGCCTGTCAGCAGAGTACCGATAGCCCATATAAGCCTAATCATTGTGGGGTCAATACCCAGATACTGCGCAATACCGCCGCATACTCCCGCAAGCTTACCGTCCTTTACCCTTACAAGTCTTTTCATAAATAACCCTCCTTATTTTTAATACTGCAAAGAGCACATTCTGTTCTGCGCAAAGCTGAAACAGTCATCTCCGCAGAGAATAATGTGGTCAAGCAGAACTACATTTATCATTTCAAAAGCCATCTGTATTCTTTTTGTTGCCGCAATATCATCAGCAGACGGTTTCATCGTTCTGCCAGGGTGGTTATGCGCAACAATTGCAAAAACTGCCCTATGCTTTATAAGCAGCTCAATAAGCCTTTCAAGCCTTATGCCCGTATGGTTTACCGAACCCTGCTCCATACGCTCAATTTTAAGCACCCTGTGTGCCGCATCAAGACAGATAAGGAAAAACCTCTCCTTGCTTTCGCCCAAAACCATTGGCTTTAGCAGCTTAAAAGCGTCATTTTTTGAGTTGATGATATGGTTATCCTCATTCATACTGTCCATATACCGCTTTGCAATGTGCGGAATCATGGTTATCAGAAATGCCGTATTTTCACTTACGTTGCAGGTTGACATAATCTCATGCACCGATGCATTAAGCAGTGCGTGAAATGAGCCGAAGCTGTCAAGCATTTTATGTGCAAGGGCATTTGTATCAGCCCTTTTTACGGAATAATAAAGTATAATCTCTAGGATTTCGTGATACTGGAAATTGTCAAAGCTGCCGTCTTGTATAAACCTGCGGCGCATACGCTCACGATGTCCCTTATGTATGCTTTCCTTATTATCCATAGGCATTAAACCTCCGCAAAGGAGCAGTAAGCCTCAAAGCCGCCGCCGTAAATAACCTTAAGCAGCTTATCAAGCCTGTAAAGAGCCTTAATTACAAGCTCACTTGGTATAATGTCCTTTTCAAGCGCCAGAGCCGCCTCATCAACGTCAACCACCTCAACCCTGCCGTCGGGGTAAATGATTACGTCAATAAGCAGGTCGTTAAGCGTGTAGGAGTTTTCCTCCTTATCATACTGCGGCTCGATAATGTCGCAGTACCAGTAAACAAGGCTGTCATTATCATCAAGAAAGCGGCTTATCTTCCAGCCCTCCTTAAAAAAGTAACAGCTTGTACCATGCGAAAAGTCATGTCTTTTGGTAAGCACATTCCATTTAGTAACAAGCCTTTCCTCATCAAGG
Source organism: uncultured Eubacteriales bacterium (assembly GCA_902495025.1). Taxonomy (GTDB): domain Bacteria; phylum Bacillota; class Clostridia; order Lachnospirales; family CAG-274; genus CALWRD01. Next base: position 9,733 of record CABUWB010000005.1, on the reverse strand, counting down.
CTTACAATAATATCATCTTTCAGCAAAATTTTTTCGTCGGGTATAAAACGTCTTCTGTAAAGTCTGACCTTATTTTTATCCATAATTTTGCACCTCTGTATTATGTTATCAATTTTCTGACAATTTTTCAATACCTATTCCGTTATTTTTGAAATTTCGCCTATAAAATATTCATTAAGCACCTTAATATATGTACCCTTCATGCCAAGCGAGCGTGATTCAAGCACACCCGCACTTTCGAGCTTGCGTATTGCATTTACGATTACAGAGCGTGTAATGCCCTCCTTATCGGCAATACGGCTTGCCACAATAATACCCTCACCGCCGCCAAGCTCACGCAGCACTATGCCTGCCACCATAAGCTCGGAGTAGGAAAGCGACTCGGTAACAACCCTGACAGCCTCCCTTTTGCGCTGCTCATCTATACATTTTTCATTGTCCATAGCACCCATAACAAGTGCCGCAAGACACGAAACAGCGGCACAAAGCTGCAGCTGCTCCTCATCAAAGGCGGTGCTGCGGTAAACTATAAGGCTGCCCGCACGCCTGCCAAGCACATTTAACGGAAATATGCAGGTAAAATAGCGCTTAATATCATTTTTAGCCGCCGTTCTGACAGGCAGGGCGTCCATGCTTATATTAACAAGGTCATCGTGCATATCCGCAAGGCTGTCTGCAAGCACACCGTCAAGCCTTTCGCCCTCTCCCCTCTCAAAGGGATTAAATTTTTCAAGCCTTTCATCTGCGGCAATACTGCCCTGCGCATCAACAACAAGCACAGACGCAGGCAAAGCGGCACCAAGCCTTGCGCAGGCAGCCTTAACCGCCGCTGTGCCGTCCTCCGCCTGTGCCAGTATATCTCTGTAAGAGCGAATTAAAACACTGTATTCAGTCATCTCAATCCTCAGTTTCCTCTTCCTTTATTTCTTTTGAATAGCCACACTCATTGTTGCTGCAGGTTATGCGCTTTGTTTTGGTACCCTTTTCAACAAGCGGACTGCCGCAGTCGGGGCATACCTCGCCTGTTGGTCTGTTCCAGAGCATAAGGTCGCAGTCGGGATTGTTTTCGCAGCCATAATATTTTCTGCCCTTTTTGGTCTTTTTAACATAAACCTTGCCGCCGCACTTAGGGCACTTGACACCCGTATCCTCAAAAAGCGGCTTGGTGTTGCGGCAATCAGGGAAGCCCGGGCAGGCAAGGAACTTGCCAAAGCGTCCGTACTTGATAACCATATTTCTGCCGCACTCCTCGCAGATTACGTCCGTAACCTCGTCCTCAATCTTGACATTTTCAACATTGCTTTCCGCCTTGTCGATAAGGTCCTTTAACAGAGGGTAGAAGTCCCTTAAAATCTGCTTCCACTCTATTTCGCCCGACTCAACCTTATCAAGAGTTGCCTCCATATCAGCTGTAAAATCGGTATTTATAATTGCACCAAAATTTTTGGTAATAATGCTGTTTACTACCTCGCCAAGCTCCGTTGTGTAAAAGAGCTTATCCTCTTTTGTAACGTAATTTCTCGCCTGAATTGTTGTAATTGTAGGCGCATAGGTACTTGGTCTGCCAACGCCTATTTCCTCTAAGGTTTTAATAAGCATTGCCTCTGTGTATCTTGAAGGAGGCTGTGTAAAGTGCTGGAGAGGTGTAATGCTTTCTGCCTTAAGCACATCACCGTCCATAACCTCTGGCATGGAGCCCTCCTCCTCTTTTTCCTCATTCTTTTTATATACGGAGAGATAACCGTCAAATACAAGCAGTGAGCCTGTTGCCCTGAATGTATAGCCGCCTGCATCTATGGACGCTGAAAGCGTGGTATACTGTGCCTGTGGCATCTGGCTTGCGACAAATCTCTCCCATATCAGCTTGTAGAGCTTATACTGCTCCCTTGTAAGGCTGTCCTTGATAGCATCAGGCAGACGCTTGGAGCTTGTAGGTCTTATAGCCTCGTGAGCGTCCTGCGCCCTCTTGTCGGTTGCATACTGTCTGCGCTCCTTAACGTATTCCTCGCCATAGTTATTCAGTATAAAGTCCTTTACCTCATCATAAGCCTCGTCGGCAATACGCACAGAGTCGGTACGGATATAGGACACAAGACCTACTGTACCCTCGCCCTTTATGTCAACACCCTCGTAAAGCTGCTGTGCAACACGCATTGTCTTTTGTGATGCAAAGCCAAGCAGCTTTGACGCCTCCTGCTGGAGTGTACTTGTTGTAAAAGGTGGTACAGGATTTTTAACCCTGTTGCCCCTCTTTACCTTATCAACCTTAAATTCGGACTTTTCAATTGCAGCAAGCACCTCGTCAACCTGTGCCCTGCTTTCAAGCTCCAGCTTTTTCTTATCCTTGCCGTAAAACTTTGCCTTTATGGTCTTTTTGCCCGATTTAAGCTCAGCGTCAATAGTCCAGTACTCCTTTGGTACAAAGTTTTCAATTTCCTCTTCCCTGTCGCAGATAAGGGAAAGCGCAACGGACTGCACACGTCCCGCACTAAGACCCTTTTTAACCTTTTTCCATAAAAGGGGACTTATTTTATAGCCCACAATGCGGTCAACCTCACGCCTTGCCTGCTGTGCGTCAACAAGGTCCATATCAATATCTCTTGCCTCTTTAATGCTCTTTTTAACGGCATTTTTTGTAATTTCGTTAAAGGTAATTCTGCTTGCCTTTTTATCATCAAGCTTTAAAGCGTGCATAAGGTGCCAGCTTATAGCCTCACCCTCACGGTCGGGGTCAGTTGCAAGGTAAACCTTATCGGCGGTTTTAACCTCCTTGCGCAGCTTTGCCAAAAGCTCGCCCTTGCCCCTTATTGTTATATACTTAGGCTCAAAGTCGTTATCAACATCAATACCCAGCTCACTTTTGGGCAAATCCCTTACATGACCTACCGACGCCTCAATTTTATAATTGCTGCCTAAAAATTTTTTAAGAGTCTTTGCCTTTGCGGGCGACTCAACAATTACCAGATTTTTTTTACTGCTCATCTCATGCTCCCCCTTGTCTGTTTCCTTTTCTTCCTTATTATAGTATTCCCTAAGCACGTATGTACTTCTGCCCCGAAAGCCTGATTACAAGTCCCTCAAGCTCCAGCAGCGTAAGCGCATACTGCACGTCCCTTATGGGTTGGTTTATCTTAATTACAATTTCGTCAGCCGTAACAGGCTCCGAATGAATACAATCATAAACTAATTTTTCCTCGGGCGCAAGTGAAATATTATTTTTTTGCGAAAATTTTAATTTTTCTTCATTTTCTTTAAGCTTTAAAGTCCTGCAAATATCCTCTGCGCAGGTAATAATTTCCGCACCCTCTGATATAAGCCTGTTAGTGCCTCTGCTGAGGCGGCTTGTAATATTGCCGGGCAGCGCCATAACATCACGCCCCTGCTCATTTGCGTGGTCAACTGTGATAAGCGTGCCGCTTTTTTCATCAGCCTCCATAACCGCAACAACGTCCGAAAGTCCGCTGATTATCCTGTTTCTTGCAGGGAAGGTATACTTGCTCGGTCTTGTGGAGGGTGGCAGCTCACTTACTATGCAGCCTTTTTCCTTTATCCTCTCCATAAGCTCCCTGTTGCCTGCGGGATAGCATATATCCGCACCGCAGCCGAGTACCGCTATGGTGTCACCCTCTGCGTCAAGCGCACCCTTGTGCGACATTGAGTCAATGCCGTCCGCCATACCGCTTACAATAACTGCTCCCTTTTGTGCAAGCTCCTTTGCAAGCTGATAGGTGGTTGTGGCACCGTAAGAGGTACACCGTCTGGAGCCAACCATACCAAGCACCCTGCGCTCCCGCATATCGGGCAACGTACCAGATATAAAAAGCCCGAGCGGATAATCACTTATCTCCCTCAGCCTTGACGGATACTTTTCACTGTTACAGCTTATGAAATCAAGCTCCTTTTTATACAGCTCGCCCAAAAGCTGCGCTGCAAGCCTTTCGGGGTCATCTGCAAAAAGAGCGTGTGCAAGATCCTCACTAAAGCCGAGCTTTGCAACCGTATCCGCATTTGACAGGGCAAGCTCCTCGGGCGAGCCAAATGTTTCAAGCAGCTTATGCTTGCGCATTGGCGTTATATTTTTAATTGATGCAAGCCACAGCATGGCGTTATCACTGTTAAGCATGGTAATCTCCTGTCAGTAAAGCAGACGTCTGTCCAGATTTCTTAGCTGAATAGCCTCCGCAATATGTCTTACATTTATATTTTCCGCACCGTCGAGGTCGGCAATCGTTCTTGCAAGCTTTAACAGCTTGTGGTATGCCCTCGCACTGAAGCCCATTCTGTCAAAAGCGGTTTTAATAAGCTGATTTTCGGCACTGCCAAGACGGCAGTATTTTTCGGTCTGCGAGGCTGAAAGCTGCGAGTTGAAATAAATCCCTTCATTTTTATAGCGTGCCTTCTGTATTTCGTGTGCAGAGGCAACACGCTTTTTAATCTCCGCCGAGCTTTCAGAGGGCTGCGTACTCTGCATATCCTCATAATCTACGGCGGCAGCCTCTATCTGCACATCAATTCTGTCAAGCAGAGGGCCTGAAACCTTACCCATATATTTGTTAATCTGCGTATTGGTACAGCGGCATTTATCCGAATAGCCGTAGTAGCCGCAGGGGCATGGATTCATTGAGGCAACAAACATAAGGCTTGCAGGGAAGGTCATTGTGCCGTTCACCCTTGAAACGGTAACCTCTCCGTCCTCAAGCGGCTGTCTTAGCTCCTCCAGCACACCCCTTGAAAACTCGGGCAGCTCATCAAGAAAGAGTACACCGTTGTGCGACAGGCTTACCTCGCCCGGCTTTGGTACTCTGCCGCCGCCTACCATTGCCACGTTGGATATTGTGTGGTGGGGCGAGCGGAACGGTCTTTGCGTGATAAGCGCCTCCTTATCCCTCAAAAGCCCTGCAACGGAATATATCTTGGTAATTTCTATGCTTTCATTTACGGTAAGGTCAGGCAGAATGGTGGATATTCTTTTAGCCATCATTGTTTTACCCGAGCCGGGAGGGCCTACCATAATTATATTGTGCATACCGGCAGCCGCAATTTCAAGCGCACGCTTAACGCTCTCCTGTCCCTTTACATCGGCAAAGTCCAACTCACTTTTTATACCCGAGGCAAAAAGCTCGTCAATATCAACCTGCGTAAGCTGCATTTCCGCCCTGCCTGCACATATTTCTATAAGCTGATAAAGGCTTTTTAAGCCCACAACCTCAATGCCCGACACGATAGCCGCCTCACGTGCATTGTCAAATGGTACAAAGCAGCGCTTAACTCCGCTTTCCTTAGCGGAATACACCATAGGCAGCACGCCGTCCACGCTTTTTATACTTCCATCGAGTGAAAGCTCACCTATAATCATGGTATTTTCAACACTGCTGCGCTTAATAATACCCATACATATAAGTATACCCGCCGCAACGGGCAGGTCAAAGGCTGGGCCTTCCTTCCTTGTATTGGCAGGGGCAAGGTTTACCGTAATTTTTTTAACGGGAAAATCGTAGCCCGAATTTTTAATTGCCGTCCTTACCCTGTCCCTTGACTCCTTAACGGCATTGTCGGGCAGACCGACAATATCAAACGACGGCAGACCGTTGCCTATATCCACCTCAACATCAACCCTGTATCCGTTTATTCCCATAAGCGCCGCAGAAATAACCTTTGACAGCACGCTCTCACCCCCTCGGTAACATTTTGCTTAAATAATACCACTGCCGCAATCATTAGTCAACCACCAAAAAAACGTAATTGAATATTAAGGACAAATGTAGTATAATTACAGTATAATGAAACGTAAGGAGAGTGAATGTAATGAAGAAACAAAGTGTACTGTTATATGCGGCACTGCTTGCCCTTTGTATGCAGGGTACAGCCCTTGCAGCAGACAGCACAGACGAGGTATCCATTGTTGTAAACGGTGAAAAAATCGTATTCGGCGAGGACCAGCCGCCTGTTATTGAAAATGGCAGAACGCTTGTGCCGTTTCGTGCAGTGCTTGAAAAGATGGGGGCAGCAGTTGAGTGGGATAATGCCTCCCAGACAGTTACCTGCACGCTTGCAGACAAGGAGGTAAGCCTTGTTATAGGCTCGGATAAAATGGCCTCAACCGACGGCGAGGTTACGCTTGATGTGCCTGCAAAAATTATAGGCTCACGTACAATGGTGCCTATACGTGCAATATCCGAGGGACTTGGCGCACAGGTTGACTGGGATAACGACACAAGAACGGTAACTGTCAGCTCTGCCACAGCAGAAAGATATGACGGCTACAGCATGTATACACTCAATGCCGATATTACAAGCGGCGATAAGGTTATTATGCCTATCACCGTAAAATATCCCGTATTTGACAATGCACCTGCCGCAAATGCAAGAATACTTGACGAGGCAACAGCCACCGCAGAGGGCTATAAAAATGCCTATAAGGAAAGTGCCGAGAGCTTTTTTAAGCAGATTGACTCGGGCAGCTCAAGCTGGTATGTGCAGATTAATTATGAGGTTAAGTACGACAGCCCCGAATTTGTATCCATGTACAGACAGGACAATATTTATACGGGCGGTGCACACGATAATATTGCAGTAGGCGGTCTTACCGTAGACAGGGACAACGGCACGCTTGTTTCCGCAGAGCAGATTGTACCAGGCTCTTATGAAAAGGCACTGGACGGCATCAAGACGCTTTCTCAAAGCTATGTAAAAACCTACGGAAATGAATTTGCAAATTATAACGAGCCTGATGAAAACAGCTTTTACTATGACGGCGCCATTGTATATGTAATACCGCCTTATGAGCTTGCACCTTTCAGCGAGGGCGTTATACAGTACAGGGTTACGGAGGACGACAGCTACCACAGCACAGGCTACAGCTATAAAAATATTGCCACCAAAATTACCAGCAATGGCAATACACTGCTTACAATTACGGCTAAATACCCTGTTTTAGAGGGCAGCAGCGCCGCAGTTACGGCAATAAACAATGCGCTTGAACAGGACGCAAAGGCACGTGTTAAGCGCTGTGAGGAAACCTACGGTGCAGATTCCGCAGAGTTTGAGGAAAATATCAAGCTCATGCTGGAGGACGACATCCCACCGACAGGCATAACCGTTAATGTTGACGGCACCTTTGCAGCTGACTGGGGCTGTGATATTGAATATAATATAACAAACCTTGACGAGGCAGTTATGTCCGCATACGTAACCGAGTTAACCTTCCTTGGCGGCGCTCACCCTAATACAGCCGCAGGCGGCGTTACCTATAATATGCAGACGGGCGAAAGAATGAAGGCTGAGGATTTTGTTGAGGACGCACTGAATAAGGGCAAGGCAGGCATAAGGGAAATGGCTGCAGCCGACCCCGAGGCTTATCCTTTCTACGATGAGGAAACCTTTGCCTTTACCGACGATGATTTCTATATCGAGGGCGCACAGCTTGTGTTTGTTGTACAGCAGTATGAAATTGCTCCTTATGCCGCAGGTATAATTGAATATAGAATTGACCTTGAGGGGATTTGATTAAATAAGCGGAGGGAATTTACCCTCCGCTTTGCGTATACAAATTACGGTTTTATATTATGAACAGCAGCAATGCGAAATACGAAAGGGGAAGAAGAATGAACTCTTTAATTTGTCTTTATCAAAAAGCCGAAAATTCAACCGACAATGCAAAGGCAGAGGAAATATTCAGACACATCATAGATACCGTATCGGAGAAAACAGCAGAAAAGTCAGATAATACTGAGCTTAAAGCTGCGGCACTCAGCTGTATGAAAATGTTTATTATTTCAAAATTTGCAGATACGGCTTTTGCGGATATGTCAATAAAATATTTTGAAGCATTGATTGACAGAAATGCCTGTGATGCCGAATTATACGACAGCTATGTATTTGTACTGGAAACCTCATATCAATACGAAAAGGCATTTTGTGTGCTTAAGAATATGCTTTTAGATGAGCGTACAAAAGACATAGCTTTATCATACCTGCAATCCCCCGTATACGCAATAGAAGGACTGCAGACCAACAGAGATTGCATTGAATATAAAAAACAGCGGGGAACAAGCTAATTCCCCACCGCTATTAATCATATCGCTTAATATATGCAATACCTGCAGCCGTAGTACCTACGTGTGAGCCTATTGTCGAGCCTATTGAAAACGGCGACATAGTCATGTGTATACCCTGTGCAAAGCCGTCAACATCTCCAATTTCCTTAAAATTAAGTATTGTGCTTGAATAATTGCCATATTTAAGCATATTGGATGCGGCACGCTTTTTAACCTTGGCAACCGCATTTTTTCTGCCCACAACTTTTGCAAGCGGCAAAAGCTCGCCAAACTTCAGCATAATAACAGGCTTAATATTTAAAAGAGTGCCCAGAAAAGCGTCAGCCTTGCCAATTCTGCCGCCCTTTTCAAGGTAAGTAAGGTCATCAATAACAAACATAATCTCGCCTGTTTTTTTAATTTCCTCCGATTTACGCACAACCTCCTCAATTTCAAGCCCGTTGTACTTCATGTGTACAGCCTCGTTTACAAGCAGGCCCTGTGCAGCACTTGCAAGCCACGAGTCAATAACATACACTACCCTGTCCCATTTATTAAACTCATTAGCCGCTAAACACGCATTCTTATACGAGCTGGCGAGCTTAGACGAAAGGCAGAAACAGATAACCTTTTTGCCCTGGTCAACAGCCGTTTTAAATGCATCAAAATAGTCCTTTACAGATGGTGAGGTAGTTTGCGGAATAATACCCCTGCTTATTTGTGAATAAAACTCATCATGTGTTAAATCCACATTTTCCCTAAAATAATTTAATCCTCCAAAAGTAATGTAGTACGGAATAACCGTAATATCATTAATCTTAACGTAGCTTTCCGATAAGTCGGCAGCTGAATCGTTAAAAATTGCAAAATCCGACAATTTATAAACCCCCTATGATTATAACCTGCGGAAATGTCAGCGTAATGCAGCAAAGTAACTTTAATTCAGACAATTTATCTGTATCAAACCGACGTCTCTTTAGTGTTTTATAACCTTTTCCTAAAATTTTCTGTTTAATTATACCACAGCACATCATCTTTTACAATCAATCAAACGAATATTTTTTATTATTGTGAGTAATGCACAAAATAATAACTCAAAATTAGTCAAAAGGCAAAATTTATTATTATTTCTCCCTCAAAAAATCCCCTGCCAGCTTATTAATAACCTCGGGGGTTCGATATATAATAAAGTGGTCACCCTCGGGCATTTCAAGCCTTGCGCCCTTTATGCTGTCGGCAATAAGTCTGGTATGGCTTGGCTTAATCATATCCTTAGTACCTGCAATAACAAGTGTTTTGGCACTAATGCGTTTAAGCATTGCAGGTGTTATGTCAGGCTCCTTTGCCATAAGAAAATAAAACTCATGCTCCAGCCTTAAACGGTTATCAAAAATACCTGCCACCTTAGTCATATAATATGCCGCCTCAACAGCAAGAAAAGTGCCAAACTGCATACCGCTGGGCTTTAAATTACCGCCAACAAGTATCAGCTTTGACACAAGCTCGGGTCTTTTAATGGCAAGCAGCATAGCAATATTTGCGCCGTCAGAAAAGCCCAGCACATTGACCTTATCAATTTTAAGGCTTTCTAGCACGTTTTCAACATCAAGTGCCATGGTTGCAAGGTTAAGCGTGCCATGACCAAAGCCCGACTCACCATGCCCCCTGCTGTCTAATGCAAGCTCCCTGAATTCCAT
>CABUWB010000004.1 GCA_902495025.1 uncultured Eubacteriales bacterium | reverse complement strand
ATCTATCTTTACATTTGAGATTAAGGGCGGCAGCGAGGAAGCGCAGAAGTTTATTGATAACCTCGAAATCTTCTCTCTGCTTGCTAACGTTGCCGATGTTAAGTCACTTGTTATACACCCAGCGACTACCACTCATTCACAGATGAATGAACAGGAGCTTGCTGAGTGCGGAATTAAGCCGAACACAATAAGACTCTCAATTGGTACAGAGCATATCGACGATATTATTGCTGACCTTGAAAACGGTTTTAAGGCTATTGAAAAATAATATATTTAATTTTTGGGGACACCGTCATTAGACGGTGTTCTTTTTTATTGCTGAAAATGTTTGCAGTAGGGCGGATTTGTGGTATAATTTTAATATATTGAATATGGGAGGGAAATATATGCAGCTTTTTCATGGCAGTAATGTTACGGTAAGTGAGCCAAAGATACTGGTTAATGGCTTTTATAAGGATTTTGGCTATGGTTTTTACTGCACCCTGTTTGAAAAACAGGCACGCAGATGGGCGCTTACTAAAAAGGGCAGCCATATTTTAAATTATTATATTTATAATGAAAATGAAGAACTGAATATTAAAAAGTTCCCATCAATGACGGAGGAATGGCTGGATTTTGTGGTGGAGTGCCGCAGAGGTAAGGAGCACAGCTACGATATAGTTGAGGGACCTATGGCTGATGACACTATCTGGGATTATGTTGAGGCGTTTGTAAATGGTGAAATAAGCAGGGCAGCATTCTGGGAGCTTGTAAAGTTTAAGTATCCCACCCACCAGATTGTTTTTTGCACGCAGAGAGCTTTAGAAACGCTTGTTTTTGAAAGGAGCATAAGTCTGTGAAAAATATTTTCTTTCCCGATGAGGATATAACCGAAAACGACCTTTATTTTATCTGCTACATGGTGGAAAGGGTTGCGAGAAAGCTTAACATACACAACTGTGATGTTGTAAATGCCATAGGCAGGGCAGAGCTGCGCAGGCTGTTAAGCCTTGCAGATGTTCTGCATTGTGAAAATCCGCTGAAGGTTGAGGCAGACTGGATTGAAAGCTATCCCCTTAAAGAGGGGAATTTTGACATAACAGCCGTAGATACTGAGCTTGCAGGGATAATACCTACCCCTTCTCAGATGGGTAAGGTATATATGCGCCTGATTTTAAATACTCTTCAGCCAGAAGAGGACTATGCTGATGGTATTTTAAGGGTATACAACAATGCTATCTGTGAGGTAATAGACAATTACAATTCAAGCGCTTTTTATGAGCCGTCCTTTGTTATTGCAAGGGCTTACAACAACGGTGGATTTTAGTAACCACTGATTAATTAATCTTTTACAGTTTTGGCTAAAATTCTCCATACCATCCTCAAATGCCCTTGACGCAGCTCATTGGCTGCGTATGCGGTCATTATCGTCGGTCTGGAAAATTTTATCTCAAACCTGTTTTAGTGAATTAATCTGTGTTTACTTTTAAGGGAGCTAAACACAAGCTCCCTTTTTGTAATTATTTGACATTCGGTTAAAATCTGCGGGTATTGACTTTTTGACTAAAATCCTATATACTTTGATTATCAAAACTTTGCCCTGAGGCTATAAGGAGGATTTATGACAGATAATGCCATTGATGCCGTAAACAAGCTGTTTGTTGAGGTTTTTAATGATATTGTTAAGATTGAGCATAACGCCTTAAAGGCTGCGGGCTTTACGGATATTACAACTACGGAGGCGCACACCGTTGAGGCAATAGCCCTTTACGGTGGCAAAACCATGTCCGCAGTTGCCGCAAAGCTGGATATAACAGTGGGTACGCTTACAGTAAGCGTTGCCAACCTTGTGAAAAAGGGTTACGTTACACGCAGCAGAAGTGTTGAGGACAGGCGCAGGGTTATTTTAACGCCCACCGCCAAGGGAGAGGCTCTGCTTTCCGCCCACAGGCAGTTCCATATAGATATGGCACGCTCTGCCGTTAAGGAGCTGAGTGAAAAGGAAACGGAGGTTTTTAAAAACTCTCTTGCAAAGCTTAACAGATTTTTTACTGAAAATAATAAAAGGCTGTCTGTTCAGGACTGAACGGGCGGCATTAAGGAGATAAAAATGTTTAATACGGAATTTATTGCGTTTGACAGCTATACCCCACAGAGGGCTGTAACAAACGACGACCTCTCTAAGCTGGTAGATACCAGTGATGAATGGATTTCGACACGTACGGGTATACGTGAAAGACGTATTTCCGAGGGGGAAAACACCTCGCAGCTTTGTATTAAGGTTGCGGAGGGGCTGCTCAAAAAGAGTGCGCTCTCTCCCGAGGATATTGATTTAATTATTGTTGCAACCATCACGCCCGATTTTGCAACGCCAAACACCGCCTGCCTTGTGCAGGACGCAATAGGTGCGGTAAACGCCTTTGCCTTTGATATAAGTGCAGCCTGCTCGGGCTTTGTATTTGCGGCAAGCATTGCCGATAAGTACATAAAATCGGGTATGTGCAAAAACGCCATTGTTATCGGTGCGGAAACACTTTCCAAAATAGTAAACTGGGAGGACAGAACAACCTGTGTTCTCTTTGGTGACGGCGCGGGCGGTGCAGTTTTATCCGCAGGTGATAAAAACGGCTGGCTGGTTGAGGATATGCACTCGGACGGCTCGCTCGGCTTACAGCTTACAGGCGGTGAAACAAAGGTAAGAAACGCTTTTTCCTCACCCGAGGAGGAGGACAGGCGTTACCTTGAAATGGACGGCAGAACAATATTCAACTTTGCAACACGCAGAGTGCCTGCAAGCGTTAAGCTGCTGCTTGAAAAAAGCGGCTTGACAACTGAGGATATAGACTGGGTAGTACCTCACCAGGCAAACTCACGCATAGTTGAGGTTGTTGCAAAAAAGCTGGATATGCCTATGGATAAATTTTATATGAATATTGCAAAGTATGGCAATACCTCTGCTGCATCGGTGCCAATAGCTCTTGCACAGATGAGCAGTGAGGGACTTTTAAAGAAGGGTCAGAGGGTTGTTATAACAGGCTTTGGCGGCGGACTGACATGGGGCAGTGCCATTATTGAAATTTAATCCATTTTGTGTTATAATGTACAGACGATGAAAATTATTTTACGTATATATTAAAAATGACTTTATGTATTAAGTTCAAACGAGAAAGGTAATTGGTGAAATGATGAAAACCAGATTATGTGAAATGTTAGGTATCAAGTACCCTATTTTTCAGGGTGCTATGGCTTGGATTGCCGACGCAAGCCTCGCCGCTGCCGTATCAGAGGCAGGCGGACTTGGCATAATTGCCGCAGGCAACGCTCCTGCTGACGTTGTAAGGGAAGAAATCAGAAAGTGCAGGGAGCTTACAGACAAGCCTTTTGGTGTAAATATCATGCTTTTATCCCCATTTGTTGAGGAAATTGTGGATATGGTATGCGAGGAGGGCGTTAAGGTGCTTACAACAGGCGCAGGCAACCCCTCAAAGTATATGGAAAAGTTCAAGGCAAACGGTATTCACCTTATCCCTGTTGTACCAAGCGTTGCTCACGCTAAAAAGATGGAGAAAATCGGCTGTGATGCGGTTATCGCAGAGGGTATGGAAAGCGGCGGACATATCGGCAAGCTTACAACCATGGCTCTTGTGCCACAGGTGGTTGACGCTGTAAGCATACCTGTACTTGCTGCAGGCGGTATTGCAGACGGCAGAGGTATGGCAGCAGGCTTTATGCTTGGTGCGGAGGGTGTGCAGATTGGTACACGCTTCCTTGTTGCTAATGAATGTACAGTTCACCAGAACTATAAAAATAAAATACTTAAGGCTAAGGATTTAGATACCGTTGTTACGGGCAATATCACAGGCCACCCTGTAAGAGTGCTGAAAAATCAGCTTGCAAACAGCTTTCTTGCAGCTGAAAAGGAGGAAATGGGTAAGGAAACTCCCGACCTTGAGCGCTTTGACTTACTTGGCAGAGGCGCACTCCAGAAATCCGTTAAGGAGGGCGACATTGACCATGGCTCTGTTATGAGCGGTCAGATTGCGGGTATGGTTAAGAAGGAGGAAAGCTGCAAGGATATTCTTGAGGATATTATGAGCGGCTTTAACGCACTTACAGGCGGTATTGAATAATTTTTACTTAATATAGGAGAAGATATGAAAACAGCATTTATTTTCAGCGGTCAGGGCTCACAGTATGCCGGTATGGGCAAGGAGCTTTACGATAATTTTGATTGTGTAAAAGAGGTTTTTGACAAGGCGGATAAGGCACTCGGTTTCAAGATAACTGACATCTGCTTTGGCGAGGACGAAAGACTGAACCAGACAGAGTACACACAGCCTGCACTTTTAACAATGAGTACGGCAGTTTCTGCACTTATGAAGGAAAAGGGTTTAAAGTGTGACTATGCGGCAGGTCTTAGCCTTGGTGAATACTCTGCACTTGTTGAGGCAGGCGTTATGGACTTTGAGGAGGCTGTATGCCTTGTAAGAAAAAGAGGCCGCTATATGACAGAGGCTGTGCCTGCAGGCGAGGGCGGTATGTGTGCCGTACTTAACCTTGATGCTGATAAAATTCAGCAGGCTTGCGACAGCGTTAAGGAAATAGGCCGCTGTATGATTGCAAACTATAACTGCCCCGGTCAGATTGTTATGGCTGGCGACAAGGCGGCTGTTGAAAAGGCGGCTGAAATTGTAACAGAGCTTGGTGCAAAGAGAGCTGTTATGCTTAACGTAAGCGGTCCGTTCCACACCTCTCTTTTAAAGCCTGCGTCAGACAAGCTTAACGCAGAATTACAGAATATTACTTTAAACGATTTTAACGTGCCTGTTGTTACCAACCTTACGGCAGAGGTCGTAGGTGGTAAGGACGAGGTTATAGATATACTTACAAAGCAGGTTATGAGCCCCGTAAAGTGGGAACAATCTGTAAGAAAGATGATTGAGCTTGGTGTTGACACCTTCGTTGAACTGGGCCCCGGCAAAACACTTGCGTCCTTTGTTAAAAAGGTAAGTAAAGAGGTTGCCGTATATAATGTAGAGGATATAAAGACTCTTGATAAAATTTGTGAAGGGCTGGGATTATGATGTTAAAGGATAAAACCGTAATTGTAACAGGCGCAGCAAAGGGCATAGGCAGGGCGGTTGCCGTTGCTTTTGCCAGAGAGGGCGCAAACGTGGTTGTAAACTACCGCTCAACCCTGCCCGATGAAACTGTTAAGGCTGTTGAGGCAGAGGGTGTTAAGTGCCTTGCCGTTCAGGCTGACGTAAGCGGCTTTGAGGAGTCTGAAAAGCTTGTTGAGGCTGCAAAGGAGGCATTCGGCAGCGTTGATGTTGTTGTAAACAATGCAGGCATCACGAGGGATACACTCCTTATGCGTATGAGCGAGGAGGATTTTGACGCTGTTGTAAGCACCAACCTTAAGGGCTGCTTTAATATGGTTAAGCACGCAAGCAAGGTTATGCTTAAGCAGAAAAGCGGCTCAATAGTAAATATGAGCAGCGTTATCGGTCTTGTAGGCAATGCAGGACAGGCTAACTATGCAGCGGCAAAGGCAGGCATTATAGGTATTACCAAGTCAGCGGCAAAGGAGCTTGCAGCAAGGGGCATTACCTGCAACGCAATAGCTCCCGGCTTTATTGAAACAGATATGACTGCCGTTTTAAGCGACAAGGTTAAGGAAAATATACTTGCAGGCATACCTCTTAAAAGAATGGGTCAGCCCGAGGAAATTGCACAGACGGCAGTTTTCCTTGCAAAGTCAAAGTATATTACGGGTCAGGTTATTACCGTTGACGGCGGTATGGTGATGTAATAAAAGCAATACGGAATAAGAAATTCTTGTTTCGGGTTTTAATATCTGGTCTGATTAAGGAGGACAAAAATGGAAAGACGTGTTGTTATAACCGGTATGGGTGCTGTAACTCCTATCGGTAATAATGTTGGTGAATTTTGGGACGGTCTTAAAAGCGGAAAGTGCGGTATTGACTTTATAAAGAGCTTTGATGCGTCCGAGTGCAAGGCTAAGGTAGCAGGCGAGCTTAAGGACTTTGACCCTACCGTAGCAGTTGACAAAAAAGAGGTTAAGCGTATGGACAAGTACAGCCTTTACGCTATGGCTGCCGCAACAGAGGCTGTTGAGTCAAGCGGTATCGACCTTTCAACAATCGACCATGACCGCTTTGGTGTTATGATAGGCAGCGGTATCGGCGGTCTTTGTACCATTGAGGAGCAGGCTATTAAGATGCACGACAAGGGTCCCGGCAGAATAGGACCTATGTTTATACCTATGGCTATCGGCAATATGGCAGCAGGCAATGTTGCAATCAAGTACAATGCAACAGGTACATGTATTGATGTTGTTACGGCGTGTGCTACTTCAACCAACTGTATCGGTGAGGCTTACAGAAATATTAAGCATGGCTACAGTGATTATATCCTTGCAGGCGGCGCAGAGGCGTCTGTTTGTGAGCTTGGTATAGGCGGCTTTGCTGCACTTAAGGCACTTTCTACAAGTGAGGACCCTAAGAAGGCGTCAACTCCTTTCGATAAGGACAGGGACGGCTTTGTTATGGGCGAGGGCTCGGGTGTCTTGTTTATGGAAACACTTGAAAGCGCACAGGCAAGAGGTGCAAAAATCCTTGCCGAGGTTGTAGGCTACGGCTCAACTTGTGACGCTCACCATATCACAAGCCCTACTGTTGAGGGCCCTGCAAAGGCTATGAAGGCAGCTATGGCAGAGGCTGGCATTGACAAAACCGAGGTTGGCTACATCAATGCACATGGTACAAGTACAGCGGCAAACGACAAAAACGAAACAGCGGCTATCAAGCTTGCTTTCGGTGAGGACGTTGCAAAGGGCATTAACATCAGCTCCACCAAGTCAATGACAGGTCATCTTTTAGGTGCAACAGGTGCAGTTGAGGCTATTGCATGCGTGCTTGCAATGAATAACAGCTTTGTACCTCCTACAATCGGTTATACCACACCTGATGAGGAGTGCGACCTTAACTATACCGTAAATACGGGTGTTGAGAGGGATATTAAGTATGCACTTTCAAATACACTCGGCTTTGGCGGTCATAATGCCGTACTTTGTCTTAAAAAATGGGAGGGCTGATAAATGCTGTATGTAAACGATATAAAGGCTATCATTCCCCACAGATACCCATTCCTGCTTATTGACAGGGTTGAGGAGCTTGTTGAGGGTCAGAAGGTAGTTGCTTATAAAAATCTTACCGCAAATGAGGAATTTTTTAACGGACATTTTCCACAGGAGCCTGTTATGCCGGGTGTACTTATTATTGAGGCTATGGCGCAGGCAGGTGCGGTTGCTATACTTTCTATGGACGAATATAAGGGCAAAACCGCTTACTTTGGCGGTATCAACAATGCCAAGTTCAGGCAGAAGGTTGTTCCCGGCGACACATTAAGGCTTGAGGTTGAAATTGTCAAGCTTAAAAAGGTGGCAGGTATCGGCAAGGGTACTGCTTATGTAGGCGACAAAAAGGTTGCAGAGGCAGAGCTTACCTTTATGTTAGGTTAAGGAGAGGATATAATGGATTTGTTTAAAAAGAAATATGTTTCTCTTGACGGAGCTGAGGATAAAAAGGAAAAGGGCAGTATTTTAAGCGGTCTTTTCTCCAAAAAGGAGGAAGCGCCCAAACCTGCACCTGCTAAGAAGGACGAGGATATTCCTGCAGGACATATCAAGTGTCCCGACTGTGGTGCCATTTATGAAAAAAAGGAGCTTGGCGCCTTAAAAATCTGTCCTAAGTGTGCAAGATATTACAGACTTAACTGTAAGGAAAGAGTAAGGCAGATTGCCGATAAGGATACCTTTGAGGAGCTTGACAGAACAATGCAGGCTAAAAACCCTCTTAACTACCCAGGCTATGAGGAAAAAATAGCAGGCTTGCAGGAAAAGACGGGCTTGAAGGACGCAGTGCTTACAGGTGTTTGTAAAATCGGCGGTTTTCCTGCTGTGCTTGGCGTAATGGACAGCGGCTTTATGATGGGCTCAATGGGCTCTGTTGTAGGTGAAAAAATTACACGTGCCTTTGAGTACGCTACCGAGCATAAGCTCCCAATCGTGCTTTTCACCTGCTCTGGTGGTGCAAGAATGCAGGAGGGTATTGTTTCCCTTATGCAGATGGCTAAGGTTTCCGCTGCCGCTGCAAGACATTCCGAGGCAGGCTTACTGTATCTCACAGTGCTTACAGACCCTACAACGGGCGGTGTTACCGCAAGCTTTGCCATGCTTGGCGACATCATTATTTCCGAGCCAAAGGCACTTATCGGCTTTGCTGGCAGACGTGTTATCGAGCAGACCATCAAGCAGAAGCTGCCCGATGAGTTCCAGCATGCGGAGTTTTTACAGGAGCATGGCTTTGTTGACAAGATTGTTGACAGAGAGGTGCTGCCTTACACTATAAGGGATATTCTTAAAATTCATTCGGGAAAGGGCGGTGAGGTTTGATGCCAGCTTATGATAAGGTAAAAATTGCACGTAAGGTGTCAAGACCTACTGCACTTGATTATATAGAGCATATTTTTGAGGGTTTTATTGAGCTGCATGGCGACAGAGGCTATCGTGATGATAAGGCTATCGTCGGCGGACTTGCCTTTTTAGGCGAAACCCCTGTAACCGTTATCGGTATACAAAAGGGTAAAAATATGGAGGAAAATATCGCCTGCAACTTTGGTCAGCCACACCCCGAGGGCTACAGAAAGGCTCTCCGCCTTATGAAACAGGCTGAAAAGTTTGGCAGACCCGTTATCAACTTTATCAACACCAGCGGTGCTTACTGCGGCGTAGGTGCTGAGGAAAGAGGTCAGGGCGAGGCTATTGCCAAAAACCTTATGGAAATGGCTGCGCTTAAGGTGCCTACCATCTCTATTGTTATAGGCGAGGGCGGCAGCGGCGGTGCGCTTGCGCTTGCCGTAACCGACAGGGTATGGATGCTTGAAAACTCTGTATATGCCGTTTTAAGTCCCGAGGGCTTTGCAAGTATCCTCTGGAAAGACGCTAAGAGAGCCAAGGAGGCTGCTGACTTAATGAAGATTACGGCAGAGGATTTGTTAGAGCTTGGCGTAATTGAAAAGATTATTAAAGAGGTTGACGGCGGCTGCCAGAATGATTTTGGCTTTACTGCTAACCTTATAAAGAGCAAGCTGGAGCTTGAAATACCTGCTCTTATGCAGAAATCCACCGAGGAGCTGCTTAATGAGAGATACGAAAGGTTTAGAAAGTTCGGCGAGTTTACCGAGTAAAATGCAAATTTGGCACTGCCCCGGCAGTGCCTTTTTTGAATATAATTGCTTTTTGGGAATATAATATAAAGACGATAGCAAACGGTTATTATATATAGGAAGAAACTCGCACAAAAAGCAGAAACAGGTGGTATAATTGGCATCAAGGTCTAGGCGGAGAAGAAAGAGCCGCAGGACAGGCAGCACAAATAAAATAAAAATAAAGCTGGCGGTTGTTTTAACGGCTGTAATAGGCATATTTGCACTGCTTGGCGGCAGGTCGCATTTTATAAAGGACGCCGTACCTGCCTATGCACAGTTTTATGAGCTTGCACAGGCTAAGCTGGAAAAGCGTGAAAGGGTGTCGCAGCCGAGCGTGGATATAAATGAGCTGCGTGATATAAGCACACTGCGCAGCCGCTATTACTCCGTTGACAAAAAGACGGGTATGTCGGAGGAAATGTTCAATATAGATACCCTTATGTCCAGAGATGTACATATCGACAAAAGCCTTATAAAGCCAAAGGTGCTTATTTTTCACACCCATGCACATGAAATGTATGCCGACAGCGGCGAGGACGGCGGCGTTGTGGGTGCAGGCGAGCTGCTCTCGCAGACGCTTGAAAAAAAGTACGGTGTAAGGTGTCTGCACGTAACGGACAGCTATGATACTGTTGACGGAAAGCTCCAGATTTTGGGAGCTTACGAGCGCATGGAGCCTGAAATCAAAAAGATACTTGAAAAAAATCCGTCCATAGAGCTTGTTATTGACCTGCACAGGGACGGCGTTGCTGAAAACGTGCGCCTTGTTACCGATATTAACGGCGAAACGTGCGCAAAATTTATGTTTTTTAACGGACTTTGCCAAAAAATTAGCTCCGACGGTGTATTAAGACAGACCGACGGACTTGAAAATCCCTACGTAGAGGACAATCTGGCATTAAGCCTTAGGGCGCAGATGTGTGCAAACGAGCTTTATCCAGGGCTGACACGCAAAATTTATCTCAATGCCTACCGCTATTCTCTGCATTTAAAGCCAAAGAGTATGTTAATTGAGCTTGGTGCACAGACAAATACCGAAGCGGAGGTTGCCGCAAGCGTTGATAAGCTGGCGGAAATTTTATATAAGACATCGTTTGAATAGGGAGCTGACGCATAAAAATAAAGTGCGGCAGCTCCTCTTTATTTAAAAGTAGACAAGTGGTGCGTACAGCTTATTTTCTGCAAAAAAAGCTGTATTGTTGAATAGTGTTAATATTTGGTTGCTTAATTTGATTAAATTCACGAATTTGATTAAATGAGATTTATTATTATTGACTAATCTGAATAAAAGGTATAAACTGTAAACTATAATAAAAGGCGTACAAGGCAGATTTATTATGGGCAAATAAAATAAATATGTCAAGACAGCCTTTACACGCTGTGGTGTATAAATTATGCGGCAGTGTGAACTACACAGGTGCAGGGGTTATGCACAGGTGTATAAACTAATGATACGGCATATCGCTTAGTTCTGTGAACTGCAGTATCATAGGGGTTATAAAATTTTAAGGAGGAATAACAATGAAAAGAGTTTTTACAAAACTCGCAAGTGCGGCTTTAGCAGCAACAATGGTGCTGTCGGTCGTTCCGCCGGTTTCAGGGCTGAACGAGGCAGTGCCTTTGGCTGTGGAAACTGCTGCTGCTTCGACAGTTAATATTTATAGCTGTGCGGGCGTTCAGGAGGCAGCCTATATAGAATGGGCTGCTGTTTCGGGTGCGGCTCATTACTATGTGTCATACTCGAGTAATGGTACAAGTTTTACGGATATTGACGACCAGCTTATCAGACAGTATCCTGACAGATGGAGAGCCGATTTAATTGGACTTAAGGCAGGCAGCTATACCATAAAGGTAACTGCAAAGAATTCAAGCGGCAGTGTTGTTGCAGAGGGTACAAAAACCTGTACTGTTGTTGCACATGACAGAACTGGCTTTACCTTCCATCCAAGCTCAACCAGATATGATGGCGGCGGCTGTGGTGCTTACAATGCTGATGGTACATTAAAGAGCAATGCAAATGTTCTTTACGTAACAGAGGACAACTTTGACACTGTTTCGCTTTCTCTTACAACAAAGGATGGAAAGACGGCTACAATATCTGGCGTTACAGGTATTTGCTACACAATGGGTGCAGCTGCGGCTAAGGGCTACTCAAATCCTCCATTGGCTATTCGTTTTATAGGTACAATAGGTGATAGCCATGGTGATTCGACAGCTTCTCTTGCAAGCCCAAGTCTTTTGGAAACAAAGGGGGCAGATGGCAGCCCTTCTGTAAACATAACCTTTGAGGGTGTTGGACAGGATACCATTTTCTACGGTTTAGGTTTAAGACTTAACGGTGTTGGTAACTGTGAAATAAGAAATATTGCTTTCTATAACTGGCATGATGATGCTATACAGTTACAGGGCAACGGAAATTCCAACCACTGGATTCATAACAACGACTTATTCTATGGTGAAAACCATGGTGGAGACCAGGCAAAGGGTGACGGTGCTACCGATGTTAAGGACGATTCAAAGTATATTACATACTCCTATAATCGTTACTGGGATTGCGGAAAGACATCTCTTTGCGGTATGAAGAGTGAAACAGGTGATAACTACATTTCTTATCACCACAACTGGTTTGACCATTCAGACTCACGTCATCCACGTATCAGAACAATGTTTGTTCATGTATACAATAACTACTATGACGGCAACGCAAAGTATGGTGTTGGTGCAGCTAAATCTTCAAGCGCTTTTGTAGAGGGTAACTATTTCAGAAACTGTAATCATCCAATGCTTTCATCTCTTCAGGGTTCTGATATTATGGCAAATGAAAAGACGGGTGAGGCTGATTTCTCTGCAGGCGGTACATTCTCAAGTGAGGCAGGCGGTATCATCAAGGCATACAATAACTACATTGAGGGTGCTGATAATAACGAGCGTACAGGTGGCAGTGAGCCTGTTTACTATGATGCAAGTGATACGGCAACAAATGGTGCAGCTACACAGTTTGATGCATACCTTGCTTCTTCAAGAGATGAACAGGTGCCATCAAGTGTTAAGGCGCTGTCTGGAGGCAAAACATTTGACAACAGCAATGTTGACAGCTATATTTTAAGTATTCCTGTTGAAGAGCCTGCAACTGCAAAAAATAAGGTTACAACCTACGCAGGCAGAACAGGTGATCATTTCAGCTTTACCTTTACATCAGCTGATGACACAGACTATGCAATTAACACATCACTTAAATCTAAGCTTGATACTTATGCTACAGACACAAGTGATGATTATGTTTCTGTCGGTGGTGCGGCAGATGGCTCAGGTCCTGTTGAAACAACTACAAAAGTAACAGAGAGCACAACTAATGCGGAGGCATCCACAGAAACTACTACAAAGACTGTTGAGGGCTCAACAGAAACCACAACTAAAACTGATGAGTCAACGGAAACTACTACAGTTGATTCAAACGGTGCAGCATCAATGGGTACTTATGTTTTTGGTGACAGTGCCTCAGGCGGTGATTTTAATATAACAGATAATGGTACTTACGGCAATATAGCGTTCAGCTTCAGAAGTATTGAAACTACAGGCGCAAAGTTAAGGTCTGATAATAAATCCACATTTAAGCTTGCGGGCGAAACAGAAGTTAGCATTGTGTATGTCAGCGGTCCTGGTGTTACAATTACAGACGGAACGAATACATATACCTTTGATGATACTGATTCAATGTTTAGATTGCCAGCGGGCAACTATACTCTTGCGGGTGCATCATCAAGTAACAGTATAATAGCATCTATGACATTAAAGGCGACTGGTACAACAAGTTCCAGTTCCACAACAACTACTACTGAAACCAGTACTGAGTCAACAACAAAGGAAACCTCAACAGAGACAACCACACAGTCATCTTCGGATACAGGTACTGTACAGGTTAATCCATCTGCAACAGGTTACAGCTTTACAACTGCAACAGCAGGCAAGCTGACAACTGACTCAACCTATGGCGGTGCTTCATCAAACTACAATAGCTCAACAAACTATGTTGAGATTGGCTCAAACGGTGCTTATCTTTATGATAGCAGTGCAACGGATACAACAAACGGCACAACAGGTGTTGCTACAACACTTACAATGCCTCTTGCACAGACCTACACAAGCGGTAAGCTTACCGTAAGCGGAACAGTAACACCTTCCGCAAGCTCAAGCAAGTGGGCTTACATTGATATTCAGGGTGTAAACGGCTCTGTTGTCAAAATTGGTACAGACGATAGTAAAAAACTTGCAATTTCTACAACTACAAATGCAGACGGTACAAATGCTTATGTAAGCAGCTCTGTTTTATCAGCAGCAGATACAGCGTATACCTATAATGCAGTGCTTGACCTTGATGCTAAGAGTGTTACAGTAACTATTGGCGGTGCAACACTTACAACATCTCTTGTAAATACAAGTGTGGATAAGCTTGTTGCAACTACTTCTGCAAGTGCTGCAAGAAATCTTACCGTAGGCAATATTACAGTTGCTTATGAGGCATCAACAACTCCTTCCGTTGTTAAGGGCGACTCCGACGGTGATGGTGATGTTGATAAGGACGATGTTACAAACGTTCTTGCTTATGCTGTAGGCAAGGTTGCAACTGTTGCAGATGCAGCAGATGTTGACGGCGACGGCAAGGTTACTGTTGCAGACGCTTACAAGATTTCTCAGAAGGTACTTGGTATTATAAGCAGCTTATAATGCTAAGGTGAATAAAAGGGTTTAAACTATAAGGCGGCGGAGTTTTTCGCAAGGCTCCGCCATATAAAAATGAGGAGATATTAAAATGAAAAAATGTTTTAGTAAAGCCTTAAGCAGTGTCTTGGCGGCTACGATGCTTTTTTCATCAGTGGCATTTACGCAGGTAAATGTAATGGCTGCAAGCCTTAGCACTGTAGGCGGTTGGTACGAAACACTTTACGCAGAGTGGACGGACTCAAACCCTGACAGCACTGCGGTAAAGGTTGGCTACAAGCTGAGCTCGGATTCGTCATACACATATCTTAGCGGTGATGACTATACATATCTTATAAGGTCATCAAACGGCAAGGGCAGGGTTGATATTCCTGGTCTTAAGGCAGGTACATACGATATTGAGGTAACAGCTTCAGACGGTACTGTATACACAAGTACAGGTGTTAAGGTTTATGCACATGACCGTTCAGGCTATGCTCACTTTAATTACAGCGAGGGCGTAGGTGCATATAATAATGACGGTACACCTAAGTCAAATGCAATTATTGTTTATGTAACCGATGATAACAAAAACTCTGTTACTATCCCAGGTTACGGTAATCAGACAATTAACTACACAAAGTCCACAGGTGCAACATGGACAAGAGATACAGCAGGTATCGGTGATATTCTTAACAACAACTACACTTTTATCAAGCAGGTAACTGTTACGGATAATCATCCACTTATCTTCAGATTTATTGGTACGGTAAATGCTCCTGAAAATCTTACACCTCCTGGTACAAAGACGGACGCATTAGGCGGCGGTGTTGATGATAACGGTTATCTTGCAATAACAAAGGATTCAAGAAACATTACTATTGAGGGTATTGGTACAGACGCAACAATTAATGGCTGGGGCTTTACATTTGCAAAAAGCTCAACAGCTCCCGCAGATACCGATAAAAACTTTGAGGTAAGAAACCTTACCTTCCAGAACTATCCTGAAGATGGTGTTGCTTTCCAGGGTCACGACAGCAACCCTATCGGTATTGCAAGGTGCTGGGTACATAATAATACTTTCTATCCTGGCCATGCTGATAAGGACTACTCCAGCGACGGCGATAAGGGTGAGGGCGATGGCTCCTGCGATTTCAAGAGAGGTACCTACTACACAATGTCTTATAACCACTACATTAACTGTCATAAGACAAATCTTTTAGGTTCGGGCAGTTCAGATGAGCAGTGGTATATGACACTCCACCATAACTGGTATGAGAATGTTGGCTCAAGACAGCCTCTTGCAGCAAATGGTAATATGCACATTTACAGCACATATTTCCAGGGTGCAAGCTCAACTACAGTTGATACAAGATATAAAAACTCGGCTTTCCTTGAGGAAAACTACTATGATAACTGTAAAAACTATATCAAGCTGAGAACAAACACCTGTAAGGCTAAGTCCTACAATGAAACTTTTAGCGGTGGTTCAAAAGGTTCTATCTCTGGTACATATACAGTTGCCAGTTCAAGAACTCAGTCAGCTCTTGCTGATAACACATTTAACTTCCCTAACGGTGATTCAATGAGGGATTGGGATATGAACCCTACTCATTTCTATTACAATTCATCGACCAAAAAGTCCGATGTACAGGTATTGACACCTGCTGCACAGGTTCCTACCTATGTAAAGGCTCACGCGGGTACATTACAGGCTATTTCAGACCCAGGAACAACACCTGGTGAGGGCGGCAGTGATGTAACCGAAAGTACTACAAAGAGCGAGGCTACAACAGAAACAACAACAAAGGCTTCAACAGGCGACTCGACAACAGAGTCTACAACATCTGCACCTGTTGCATCAGGCGGTTACTCACATAACTTTGATAATGGTACAGACTCAAGTTTCTATACTATTACAGGTAATATATCTGAGTCAAAGGGTGAGGTAACCTATAACGGCACTTTAATTACCCAGTGCTTAAAGATGGAAAGCGCAACCAATATTACCTTTAATGCTCCTAAGACAGGTAAGCTTACACTTGTATTTGGCGGTACAACTGCAGCAGCAGGCAAAACCGTAAAGATTGACGGAACATCATATACGGCAGACAGCAACGGTATTGTTACTGCTGAGCTTTTAGCAGGCAGCCATTCTGTAACAAAGGGTGATGCAATCAACCTGTTCTACATGAACTACGCAGTGCCTGAAACAAGCTCAGAAAGTACAACAGAGTCTACTACTCAGAGTACTACTCAGAGTACAACAGAGTCAACCACTAAGGAAAGTACAACCGAGTCAACAACTCAGGCGCCTGTTGCCGGTGTTGCAGTAGCAGTAGGCAGTGCAGAGGGTACAGTTGGCAGCAGTGTTACAATACCTGTTACAGTATCAGGTATGAGCACACTTGCAGCAGCAGCCCTTACTGTAAGCTATGACACATCAAAGCTCAACGTGACAGCTGTAAGTGCAGGCAATGCGCTTACAACAGACAACACCTTTGATTACAATATATCAAACGGTACTATCAAGATTGCGGCAGTTAACCCAAGAAATACAATGGGCGGCAGCACAATCTGTACAATTACAGCAACTCTCCTTACAGAGGGTACATCAAACGTAAGTGTAGCTGTTAACTCACTGTATGCAGAAAACCTTGCAGCTGCATCAAACCCAAGCACAAGCTCAGGTACAGTTAAGGCAAATTCGTCTACGGTTACACCATCTGTTATCAAGGGTGATGCAAACGGCGATGGTACTGTAAATAATGATGACGTTAAGCACATTTTACAGTATGTAACAGGAAAAATTGCAGCAGTAGTTGACGCTGTTGCGGCTGATGTAACAGGCGACAATAAGGTTACAACAAGAGATGCAAACAAGATTAAAAAGTTTGTACTCGGTAAAATCAGCTCTCTTTAATAATTTAAGGGTTTATATTTTATAGCTTTGCTGCCCTTTTAAATAAGGGCAGCAGGGCAAATCTTTAAGGAGGAAATAAAATGAAGAAAGTGTTTTCAAGGCTTGTAAGCTCTGCACTTGCAGCAGTAATGCTTACATCAAGTCTTGTAGTAACAACACCTGTTTCTGTTTTAGCTGCACCAAGCTTTTCAAGCGTTGGCGGCTGGAATGAAACAATTTACGCTCAGATTTCGGGCGTAAGCGATTCTCAGGTTACAGGTGTTTCTTACAGCGGTACAATGTCAGGCTCACTTAGCGGTGATGATTTGACATACCTTGTAAGAGATAACAACGGTGGAGTACGTATTGATATCCCCGGCTTAAAGCCAGGTACATACACACTTAACGTTACAACGAGCTCAGGCAATGTAACACAGTCAAACATTACCGTACCTGCACAGGACCGTTCAGGCTATGCACACTATAACTACACATCTGGTGTGGGTGCTTACAATGATGACGGTACACTTAAATCAAATGCAAAGGTACTCTACGTAACAGATTCAAATAAGGATACTGTTTCCATTTCTTCAAGCGATGGTACAACAGTAACAGGTATCGGTCATATCCTTAACTCCGTAGGTATGGATACAGGCTCCGGTACTACAAGCAATGGCGGTGTGCCTAACAACAACAAGGGTATTCTTAAAAAGATTGCAGATGACGGCAATCCTATAGTAGTAAGATTTATCGGTACAGTAAAAGCTCCTGATGGTCTTACAGCATATGACAGCTATGATTACGGTGGTACACCTGGTGACAATGGTTATATGGCGAGAATTAAGTCAGCTGCCAACGTTACCCTTGAGGGTATCGGTTATGATGCACAGATTAACGGCTGGGGCTTCCACTTTATAGCTTCTACAGATGATGCAGGCACTATCAGAGGTAAGAGCTTTGAGGCAAGAAACCTTACATTCTGGGGCTCACCTGAGGACTCACTTGGTATGGAGGGTCAGCAGTCAGGTTCAACCATTACATCAGGCGTTGAAAGATGCTGGATTCATAACTGTTCATTCTTACCACAGCCTATTTCAAACCCTGCCGAGTCAGATAAGGCAGAGGGTGACGGCTGCTGCGACTTCAAGCGTGGTCAGTATATGACAATGAGCTACTGCTACTTTAAGTCAGCTCATAAAACAAACCTTGTAGGCTCAAGTGATTCATCACTTCAGTACAATATTACATGGCACCACAATATGTGGGAGGACTGTGAGGCTCGTGGACCTCTCGGTCGTCAGGCTAATATGCATATTTACGATAACTACTATTTAAGGCAGTCAAGCTATGCTATGAACCCAAGAGCTAACTGCTACATCTTCTCAGAGTACAATACAATGGAATATTGTAAGAACCCTATGGATGTAACAGGCGGCGGTATCAAGAGCTATAATGATACACTTTTGGGCTGCAGTGGTGCTATGGCAGGTACTGTTGTAACAGACAAGTCTACCACAGTAAGCACAGCTAATAAGTATGCAAACTTTGACACAAACTCAAGCCTTAGCTATATTCCAAGCGGTAACTAC
Source organism: uncultured Eubacteriales bacterium (assembly GCA_902495025.1). Taxonomy (GTDB): domain Bacteria; phylum Bacillota; class Clostridia; order Lachnospirales; family CAG-274; genus CALWRD01. The sequence goes on along the minus strand of CABUWB010000004.1, from coordinate 6,411 downwards.
AACCTTCAGGCAAGCGCTGCTGAGGCAAAGGCAACCTGTCTTGCATATTCGGGCGTTATGAAGGAAACCGTTATTACCGAGGATGATGTTGATTCCTCAGTAATAAGCAGCGGCAATATTCCTACTGCATCTGTAGTTCTTCCATTTAGTGCAAGCTATGGCAAGAATGGTTCAAACGGACCTACAGAAACAGGCAATACAACAGTATCCAACGTGGTTTACAATGCAACTAAGGTTGGTACAACTGATATTACAATCAAGGGCGAGGGTATTGTATTTAACCTTGCACAGTCTGCAAAGGTTACAATGACAGGCGTAAGCGGCAGCTACGTGCCTGTACTTGCAAACTCAAATGGTACCATTTATATTACAGAAAGCGGTACAGCTATTCTCCCTGCAGGTACATATTTAATTCAGTCAAGCGTTTACGACCCAGGTACACAGGGCTTCAAGGAGGCTAAGATTTCTGCCCTTGCAATGGAGGCAGCAAATCCTGGTGAAGTTGTTGAAACAACTACTGTTACAAAGACTACATCAGAGGCTACAACAGAAACAACTACTAAGGCATCAACAGGCGGAGATGAAACAACAGAAACAACAACATCTACAGCTGTTGATCCAAGCGGTGCAGCATCAATGGGTACTTACAAGATAGGTACAGGCGCATCGGGCGGTAACTTTAACGTTACAGAAAAGATTGCAAGCGCAGGTAATATTGCTTTTGAGTTCAGAAGCATAAGCACAGGCGACGGTAGCTTAAGAGCTGATGACGGCTCTGGTGTTTCCTTTACACTTGCGGCACCTACTAAGGTTACCTGCGAGGTAGGCAACAAGCCCATGACACTTACAAACTCGGCAACCTTTGCAGAATACAGCTATCCTGTTGGCACAACAACTATTGAGGTTCCTGCAGGTACCTACGCATTAGAGGGTGCAGACGCAGGCAGCAACTCTAAGCTTATAACTCTTACATTAGAGGCATCAGGCACAGTTGAAAGCTCAACAGAAACTACTACTCAGACAGTAGAAAGCTCAACAGAGGCTACTACATCAGCTCCTGTAGCAGGCTACAATGTTAAGGTTGCAAGTGCAGCTGCAACAGTAAACGGCACAGTTGAAATTCCTGTTACAGTAACAGGCGGTGTTGTAAGCGGCTACACAGCAGTTGTAACCTATGATACATCTAAGCTTGCCTTTGTTAAGGCAGAGCAGGGCAATACCGATATTGGTGTTGACTTTGATGTAAACGAGGCAAACGGTACAATTACCGCTGCAGCAACAAATGCAAACGATATTGAAACATCAGTACTCTTTACACTTACATTTACTGCTAAGGCAACAGGTACTGCAAATATCGGCTTAACATTTACTGAAATATTTGACCCAAGTGATGCGGATATTAATCCTGTTATCACAGCAGGTACTGTTGGTATTACAGAGGCATCTGCTGTAACCAAGCTTGGTGATGTTGATAAGGACGGCGACGTTGACAATGTTGACGCAGCTCTTCTGTTAAAGCACCTCAGCAACCTTGTTGTTATTACAGATACAGTTTCACTTGCAAATGCAGATTGTGACGGTGTTACAGGTATCGATATGCGTGATGTAATATGGATACTTAACAATAAGTATGAGGCTGTTTCAGCACTTGACTTATCTGGTGCGAGTGCAGGCAGCTATGACAGTGCAACAGGCAAGCTTGCTGTAAATGACATATTAGAGTTTAAGCTTGCTTTGCCAAAAACTTTATCAGCAGGCAGCTCGTTAAAGGTATATGTAAAGGCAACAGATAATGGAACCACTGGTTTCAGAAGCTGGGTTACAGACGGCGGAAATAGCGCACTTTCTGAGATAAAAACCTTTACAACCTCAGAGATAAACAGCGGTGAACTTGTATATACTGTTACCGCAACAGCTGATACAGATGCTCTCTTATTTAAGGGACCTTCCTACAATACCAATATTGGTAATGTAACATTTGAGTATGTGAAGGTTGAGTATGTTGACACAGTAACAACTGAGAGTACAACAGAGACAACAACAACTACTACAAAAGCAACAACAACAACTACAACTACAACAACTACAACAACTACAACTACAACTACAACAACAACAGAGGCTACAACAGAGGCTACAACTCAGGCTCCTGTAGCAAGTGTTTACAGCCACAACTTTACAGAAAACGGCAAAACATCGGCTTTCTATAGCATTACAGGTAATCTCTCAACCTCTAAGGGTACTGTAACCTATAATGGTCTTACACTTACACAGTGTCTGAAGATGGAAAGCTCAACAAGCATCACCTTTAGTGGTGCAGGTGTGTTAACCCTTGTATTTGGCGGTACAACAAGTGCAGCAAACAAAGCGGTTGCTATTGACGGTGTTGAGTATACAACAGATGCAAACGGTATACTGACACTTACCCTTTCAGGCGGCAGCCACGAAATATCAAAGGGTGAGGCAATTAACCTGTTCTATATGAGCTTTAACGGCGATACATCTGCCACAGAGGCAACCACAGAGGTTACAACCTCACAGACAACAACAAAGTCTGACGCTACTACACAGACAACAACAAAGTCTGATGCTACTACCGAAACAACAACAGTAAACCTTTCTGGTGCAATCAATATTTCGGCAGGTGATACATCAAGCTTTACAAGTGCACTTAGCAGTGCTTCAGCAGGTACGGTTATCAACCTTGCACCTGGTACTTATAAGATGAGTGCAGTACAGAAGCTTTCAAAGGCAGGTACTTCATCAAAGCCTATTACAGTTACAAGTGCAAGCGGCAGGGCAGTACTTGACTTTAACGGTACATCAGGTCGTGCTATTACCGTAAGCGGCAGCTACTACAACTTATCCAACCTTACCGTTAAAAACGGTGGTGATAATGGTATGTATATAACAGGCAGCCACATTAATGTTGAAAACTGTATATTCCAGGCTAATGGTGATACAGGTCTTCAGATTTCAGCCGGCGGCAACAATGTTCTTGTTAAGAACTGTACTGCATTTGACAACCTCCAGACTGAGAACGCTGATGGTTTTGCAGCTAAGCTTGGTGCAGGTGAAAATGTAGTATTTGATGGCTGTATTGCATACTGTAACTCTGATGATGGTTGGGACTTATTCAGTAAGTCAGGCAGCCAGCAGAACAAGTATCCTATCACATTAAGAAATTGTATAGCATTTAAGAATGGTGAGCTTACCGATGGTACTATTGAGGCATCCGGCGATAGAAACGGCTTCAAGCTCGGTGGCGGCGGCTACTCAGGCGGCGCTCATATAGTTGAAAACTGTATAGCATTTGATAATGGTGCTTGTGGTTTCGTTGATAACAACAACCCTGACCTCAACACATTAAAGAACTGTACAGCTTACCATAATGCAATCGGTGAGGGTGCTTCTTCAAAGAACAACTTTAATCTTTATAGAGCGGTTAATGATCTTTCCGTTATAAATTGTCTGTCCTATGTATTAAATCCTGATGCAAACGGCGACGGTAAGGACAGATTCTACGGTTCCTCTAGTGGTACTTACTATGGTGCGAATGCAACTATTACTAATTCAGTATTAGGTGAAGGCAACAAGTACTATAAGGTAACAGGCCCAACAACAAAGAAGTTTGATGGTAATGGACAGATTTCAACTATTGGTTCTGAGGTTACTATTAATGATTCAATGTTTGAGTCATTGACTTTACCTTACAACAGCCTCCAGACAGTACATGAGGATATGAGAAATGCTGACGGCTCTATTAAGCTTAACGGCTTCTTACAGCCAAAGGCAGGCACAGTTATTGAAGGTCTTGGTGCTCAGTTTGATAACTGATTGATGTAAATATTTTTGTGCGGAGGGTAAAACCTCCGTACAAAAATAAAAAAATATTAAAAAAATAATAATTTTGTATTGAAATACTTTTATTTTAATGTTAAAATAAAATAAAAGTAAATATTAAAGGAGGATAAAAAAGATGAAGAAGGCTTTTGGCTTTTTGGCAGTACTCGCAGCTTCGGCTGTTATGATGTGCGCATCTGCGTATGCGGCAACCACATATCAGGTGGCTACTGTTGCGGGTGAAGCAGGCGGTACAGTCAGCGTACCACTCACAGTTACTGCTGATACAGCAGACGAGCAGATTAATGGTTACGTTGTTACTTATAAGTATGACCCTGCTAAGGTTACTCCTGTTCTTTCAACAGCTGACCAGGGGGCAGGCGTTGGTAAGGACTCTACAGGCAGTGATTGCTACGCAACTGCAGGTACTGGCTTTGCTGATGGTATTATAGTTTCTGACTCTATAGATAATGCAGATGGCACTAAGACACTTGCTATTGCATGGGCAGCAGCTGACCCTGTTGTACTTACAGCAAACGAGGCTACTCAGCTTGCTGATGTAAGCTTTACTGTTGCAAGTGGTGTTACAGAAAATGTTACACTTGAGGTACAGGCGGCTACCGTTGCTAAAAACGGTACAGACACTCCAGCTGCTGTTGAAGTTGCAAGCGGTGCAATTGAGTTAAGCAGTATTATGTACGGTGATGCTGATGACGATAAGAGTATAACCGTAAATGATGCGGATATAGTACTTCAGTGGTCAATTGATGGTACAGGATATACTGAATTACAAAAGACTATTGTTGATGTTGATGCTGATGACAGCATAACAGTAAACGATGTTGATTTAATTATCCAGAAAGCTCTTAACGGTGACAGTTTTACATTCCCTGTTGAGGAAAAATAATTATTTATAAATGGAAAGAAGGTTCACTATGAAATTAAAAACTATTGTAAGTGTGATGGCAACATTTGCATTTACTACACTTTTAAGTTGTGCGGTTTTTGCGGCACCACATTTTGAGATAGGTACTCCAATGGACTTATCAACAGGTAATGACGTTGCCAGCTATGAGGTGGGTACAGTTTTTGCAGTTCCTATTGACTTATATACTGATAATACAACTGATATTGTCAAAAACTACAGCTTGTCTTTAAAGTATGACAACAATGTAGTTAAGCCATATGGTCTTGATGAGAATACAGCAGACAGCGCTATTGTTGACACATATTATTCACTTGGTAATGGTTATGGTGCAGCAATGAATAACTCCAGTGCACTTGGTGCAGATGCTACGGTGTATGGTGTTCATAGCTTTTTAAATGCTGCCGGCCGTAGAGTAATGGGTAGTGCTACATTTACAAAGACAGATAGCACAAGTGTTTGTGGTTATGGTGGATTATCAATAAATTCCGTTGTTAACAATAATTATCCTGTTGCTTACTTATTCTTTGAAGTAACTGGTGAAATTACTGATGATACCTTAAATAAAAATCTTGTTTGGATTAATCCTGATGCAGCTACAGGTACAACTGTTACTATTTCAGGTCAGGCTAACCAGGTTATGAGTGGTACTATTGAAAAAGCTAACGCTTGTGACGGCGCTTTCAAGGTTGTTGTTGACGGCAGCAGCTTACCATACTGGGTACAGGGCGTAAAGGCTAACAATATTGCTCTTGATGCTTGTATTCTTGCTGATGGTACAACAGAGTACAGCTTCCCTGTAAGAGTAAATGTTGCAGACGACACTAAGACAAGTGTTGATGTAGTTATCACAGCTACTGTTTCTGATGATGAGGCAGGTACAAAGAACTCAAGAGAGGTTACTTGGGGTACTGTAAATGTTAATGTTGAAGGTACTGCTACAGGCTATACAGCAGCTAGCGGTCTTAACACCAGTGCAGAATAATTATTAAGGAGGAGATTGAAATGAAGGAATATACAAAGCCAGTTATTGAAATTACCGCCCTTGATAATGAAGACGTTATTACCGCAAGCGGTGGTGTTGCTATAAGTAAATTCAACACAACAGGCAAGAGCTATTCAGTTGTTGAATTCTGATTTTTCATTAAAGCAATTTTTAGAGGTCGTACAAAATGTACGACCTCTTTTTTGCAATAAAAAAGCTCGCTTTATCGGCGAGCTTTTTAGCATAATGTTATTACTCTGCATTAATATCGGTTGCTTCGGGTACTTCCTCTGTTGGGACAGCTTCAATGCGTACAAAAGGTACGGTTGTTTCACTTGTTATTGTTGTGTTGCCGATAGTTTCGGTCTTTGTCTGTGGTGTAAATGCAGTAGTTGTTTCGGTTTCTTCTTCAGTTAAAGAAGAGCTTTCGGTTAAAGAGGTTGTTTCTTCGGCAGCGGAATTATCTGCTACATAAGCAGTTTTTGTATCACTGTCCCACTCTACCTTTGCATCAACTGCCTCGCCAACTGCTCTTAATGGCAGCATAAAGCGTCCGTCAACTATTTGCTGTGGTACGTCAGGTGTAATTGTTTTATCGTTTACGGTAAAATCTGTTTTGCCGCCTGTAAGGGTGATAACCGTTGCCTTGTCACTGCTT
>CABUWB010000003.1 GCA_902495025.1 uncultured Eubacteriales bacterium | reverse complement strand
TGATGAGCTTAAAGAGGGCAGCTACAACATACCCGAGCCAGAATATAATGAAGAAAAAATACTTACGCCAAGCGACAAAACACTGCTGCTTGTGCCGGGTTTTGCATTTGACGGTACGCTTAACCGCCTTGGCTACGGCGGCGGCTACTACGACAAATATATGGCTGAAAATCCCGCACCGTTTCGTGTAGGGATAGGCTTTTCGGTGCAGTATACCAAAAGTCTGCTGCCCCATGATGATTATGACATACCGCTTGATATTTTAATTACGGAAAAAGAGATTATAAAAGGAGATAGAAAATGAGAACAATAACCGAAACAGGCGAGGCTGCGCTCATAGCAAAGCGTGCCCTTGCAAAGCTGACAACAGCACAAAAAAACGAAATACTTAATAAGGCTGCAAACGCTTTAAGAGCCAACGCAGCAAAAATAATAGCCGCCAACGCAAAGGATATTGAAAATGCAAAATCAAACGGCATAAAGCCGTCGCTTATAGACAGACTGCGCCTTGATGAAAGCCGTATTGACGGTATGGCAGACGGACTTGAACAGGTTGCCAAGCTGCCTGACCCTATCGGTGAGGTAATTGATATGAAAACACTGCCAAACGGACTTACCGTAGGCAAAAAGAGAGTACCTATGGGCGTTATCGGCATAATTTACGAGGCACGTCCAAACGTAACCTCCGACGCCTTCGGTCTTTGTTTAAAGGCAGGCAGTGCGTGCATTTTAAGGGGCGGCAAGGAGGCTATCCTCTCAAACATAACCACCATTTCGGTTTTCCGCAGCGTTATAGAGGAAATGGGCTTTAACCCCGACATTGTACAGCTAATTGAGGATACCTCACGTGAGAGTGCAACTGCCATGATGAAAATGAACGGCTATATTGACGTGCTTATTCCAAGGGGCGGCGCAGGGCTTATACAGTCAGTTGTGCAGAACTCAACAGTACCCGTAATTGAAACAGGTGTTGGCAACTGCCATGTTTTTGTTGACTATAACGCAAAAATCGATGATGCGGTTAATATTATAGTAAATGCAAAGGCACAGCGCCCCAGCGTATGCAACGCTGCCGAAACACTGCTTGTGCATAAGGATATAGCAGAGGAATTTCTGCCAAAGGCAGCAAAGGCACTTAAGGAAAAAAATGTTGAGCTGAGATGTGATGAATAATCCGCTGAATATGTCGGCGAGTGTACTCCTGCCACAGATGAGGACTACGCAACGGAATTTCTTGACTACATACTTGCAGTTAAGGTGGTTGAAAATATCGACGAGGCAATAGAGCATATCGCAAAGTATTCCACAGGTCATTCCGAGGCTATTGTCAGCGAGGATTATACCAACTGCCAGAGATTTTTAAACGAGGTCGACTCCGCCGCAGTTTATGTAAATGCCTCCACCCGTTTCACCGACGGCAATGAGTTTGGCTTTGGCGCTGAAATAGGCATAAGTACACAAAAACTGCACGCAAGAGGCCCTATGGGACTTAAAGAACTTACCACAACCAAGTATCTGATTTACGGAAACGGTCAAATAAGAGGATAATACAATATATTAAAAAGGTTCAGTTTATTTTGACAAATATTATTTAAGAGGTAAATTATTGTTTAGCAGATTAACATCAACAACCTAACATTCGTAGGGGCGGCAACCTGCCGCCCGTTAGCAATGATAATATGCTAAAATTCGGGCGGATATGGAATCCGCCTCGGGTTGCATAGGCGAGCAGTATTGCGCAGCAATACGACCAGCCCCTACGTAACCCATAATATCATTTTTTCAACGCATACAAATTAGGTGTTGGTTTGTTTAAATATTCTGCATATAAGCTCAATTTTGCCAAAAAATCAATTAACGTTGTAATTAACTTGTAGGGGCGGATTCCATATCCGCCCGAATGTTGAACATGTTGCAATGGTTGCCGGGCGGCAGGTTGCCGCCCCTACAGTAAATCCATAAGGTATTAATTGAATGTTAGGTTGTTAATATTACTGCTCTAAACTCTAATTCATACAAAAAAACAGGGGCATCACAAAATTAATGCGACAACCCTGTTTTTTGTTTATATTATTCATTCTTATTTGTATTAGGTACGCCCTGTGGTGGCTGCTGTGGCTGCTGAGGGAAACCCTGCGGCATCTGCTGGAACTGCTGCTGTGGGTAGCCCTGTGGCATTTGCTGGAACTGCTGCTGTGGATAACCCTGTGGCATCTGCTGGAACTGTCCCTGTGGGAAGCCCTGTGGCATTTGCTGGAACTGTCCCTGCTGAGGCATATTACCTGCAGGAAGCCCCTGTGGCACACCCTGCTGCTGGTAAGCTGCCTGCTGAAAGCTGTTCTGCTGCATACCCTGCTGCTGTGGTACAGCGTGCTGCGCAGGGCGTGAGCTCATACTCATTGAAAGCATATTCATACGCTTTTCCATATCCTCAAACTTTTTATTATACTCATCAAGCTTTTTGTTAAGCTCTGCATTAGCCTTCTGGAGCGACTCCATCACTCCCATTATCCATTTAATCTGTCCCTGTACCGCATCAGGCTTTTGCTGATTTGTCTGATTTGGCTGATTAGGCGTATTTTTATCCATTTTGAAACCCCCGTTCAATTCGTATATTGTTAGATTAATTATAGCACAGCAGGTTAAAAATGTAAATTATTTTTACACAAAAAAGAGTTTCAGCGTGGAAACTCTTTTTTTAATCACTTATCCCTCAGCAGGGAATAATATTGAAGAATCAAGCGTTCTGTTAAGCACAAGTGCCGCATCTGCAGCAGTAAGCGCACCGTCATTATTTACATCAAGGTATTTGAATGCGTAATTAGGATATGCGCTTTCAAGCTCAGATGTAAAGCCGCCAAGTGATGAGGCAAGTATCTGTGCGGCATCGTTTGAGGTAAGCGTACCCGAATTATCAGCATCACCGTAAATAAGTGTTACAGGCTTATCCTCATCAAGCGACATTGCAAGCACAGGTATTTTTGAACCCTTGCAGTAGAAATAATACTCCTTACCGCCCGTAAGGTTATACACCTTAGTATAGCATACAGGGTCGGCAGACGAATTTGTCAGCGTTTCAAGCCTTGTACCGTCGGACTCAACCGCATAATAGCTCTTGCTTGCATTAAGCTTAAATGTAAGTGTAAACACACCGTCATACTGTGGTGTTACCTTTATTGCAGCGCCCTTTGTAGGCACGTCGTTGCTTGTTGACGGATTATTTGTACCTGCTGCCCAGCCTGGATAGGTTACACCGTCAAAGGTAGTTTCACCGCTTACAAAAGGCATATCCTCCAGTACAAATATATTGCCGTAGTCAACACCTGCAAAAAGCCCGTCGGTAATAACTATATCAGATACGGGAGCGTGTGTTGTGCTCTCTGTTGTTGTTTCGGTAACGGTTGTAGTTTCAGTTGTTGTTTGGGTTGTAATTTCTGTGGTAGTATCTGTTGTCAGCGTGGTGGTTTCGGTGGTTGAATCAGCCGAGGTAGTGCTCTCTGTGCTAACGGTGGTACTCTCGCTTGTTTCGGTTGTGCTTTCACCGCCGCTGGCACCGTTATAGCCGCTGTCAGCATTAAGTCTGCCCGCATAAACCATATTATCACTCTTAGCCTGCTGTGCGCTTACAACGGAGTATGAGTTATAATAGAAGTTTGACGTGCTTATATCAAAGTTATCATAAGCGTCGCCGCCACTCTTTGGGTTTGCAATAGATGTCTTTTCATCTCTGCTTGAGGCAGCGGTATATGAGGTACCCGTCTTTGCACTGTCGGGGTTGGTTATTTCATAACAGTCCACAAAAATATCAGCCCACGACTTAACGGTACCGCCGTATTTATCCGAGCCAACAGGTCCCATTGTGATAGGAATGTTTGTATTTTCAAAGTAGTTTGCCTCGGAGAAAATTTTTGAGTTATACGACGCACCTATGCCGTAGCCCGTTACATCCTTATAATAGTTGTTGTAAACATGTACGTGTGCATTTCTTACTCTTGGTGTACGCTCCGCAGTTGCATCAAACACATTGCCCGAGAATGTAATCCAGTCCTGATACTGGCTTGAGCTTGCACCTATAAGTGAAGTCTTATGACCGTTGTGGTAGTAGTTGCCGCTGATTGTTATATAGTAGGACTTTTTAATATCCGTTGAGCCGTCGCCGTAGTGCTTGTCCTGCTCGCTTGTAAGGTCATACTTGTTTTCACCCGACTCAAAGTCGTTGTTGTGAATCCATACATTGTTTGCGCCCTCAATAGCGGTTGCGTCCTCAGGATAACGCTGAAAACCAAGGTTTCTTATCTCGCAGCTTTTAGCGTCATTTTTAATAACCATGCCCCACTTGTCAATAAGTGCATCTGTGCCGATACCCTCAATTGTAAGGTTTGATGCGCCCTTTATCTCACACATATTAAAGTTGGAGTCAGAGCCTGATGAAGTATCAACAAGACCGTTTATGGCAACAACACCGTTATTTTTATCGGTTGTTTTTGTACCGTCCGCATCTCTTGTCTGCGTATCTACAGTACCTATAATACGTATTGCAAGAGGCTTGCTTATCTTGCTTGCATTGCTTAAAATATTGGCAATACCCTTGTAACTGCCGTAGGTAACGCTGTTCTTTGTAGCATTTGTAACATAAATTACATCGGCATTGCTTTTAAGCGTGCCGTCATCATTGTATGCGCCCACGCCCGACGAATTAAAGTGTGCATAGCCGTCCCTGTTATAGCTCATTGTTTTAACGGTTGTTTCAGAGCTGGCACCGTCAACTGTTACCTTAATTGTATAAGCGGTATCGCCCTTAAGACCGGGTATATCAACCCTGTTGTCCCTTATAAGCTCGCTGTCAACAGCGGTATATGTACTGTCAGCCGCCGTCGTCTCCTTATACTCAACTGTTGCAGAGCCGCTGCCGCTCCACTGCACAAAGGCATATTCATACCAGCCGCCACTTTTGGTAATTGTTACGTCTGCACCAAAAACACTGAACGGAACAGATGTAAGCATTATCACCGAGCCAAGTGCAGCCGCAATTATTTTTTTAAATATCTTTTTCATTTTATCCTCCTGTTATGGATAAGGGCGGAAAATTATTCCCGCCCCAATTTTTATTCCTCGTCCCAGTTATGATAAACGGTCTTTACATCGTCATCATCATCAAGCAGGTCAAGAAGTCTATTCATCTTTTTAATATCGTCATCGGAGGTAAGAGAGGTATAAGTCTGAGGAATCATTGTAACCTCTGCCTCATCAGCAACAAAGCCTGCTGCCTCCAGCGCCTCACGCACTGCGGAAAAGTCCTCGGGAGCAGTGATAATTTCAAAGCCCTCGTCGCTCTCTGTAATATCCTCTGCGCCAGCCTCGATAGCCGCCATTTCAAGCTCCTCGGAGTCAATCTCCTTATCCTCGTCCTTGGCAATCATAATCTGACCCTTTTCGTCAAACATAAAGCTTACACAGCCGCTGTTTCCCATATTTCCGCCGCCCTTTGTAAAAGCGCTCCTTACGTTTGCAGCTGAACGGTTGCGGTTGTCTGTAAGCACCTCAACAATTACGGCTACACCGTTAGGGCCGTAACCTTCGTAGGTAATTGCCTCGTAATTAACTGCCTCAAGGTTGCCTGCTGCCTTTTTAATGCTTCTGTCAATTGTATCGTTAGGCATATTGTTTGACTTTGCCTTGGCAATTGCATCACGCAGCCTTGCGTTGCTTGCAGGGTCCGGACCGCCTGCCTTTACTGCAACTGCAAGCTCACGTCCTAATACCGTAAAAATTTTGCCCTTTGCGGCATCGTTCTTTTCCTTTTTGTGCTTAATATTGGCGAACTTTGAATGTCCACTCATAAATAAAACCTCCAAACATTTTTCGTAGTCATCGTTTTTCATTTTATCATATATTATGGCAGATTACAACTTTTTTTTGAGGGAGTTTTCCATTTACAAGCACAAACTTTTATTTTTGTCAATAAAAATTAATTAGCTTTTTCTATAACAATATGATATAATAGAGATAGTAATGTATTTTAAGGAGATTGTTATGAGTACAAGGATTTGTTTTATATCCCTCGGCTGCGATAAAAACCTCATAGACAGCGAAATAATGCTTGGTCTTATAGACAGTGAGGGCTACATCATAACCGATGATGACAGCGAGGCGGATATTATAATAATAAACAGCTGCGGCTTTATTATGGACGCAAACAAGGAGGCAATTGACAGGGTGCTTGATGCGGCAGAGCGCAAAAAAGAGGGCACCTGCAAGGGAATAATTGTAACAGGCTGTATGGCACAGCGATATAAGGACGAAATTTTTGAGTCCCTGCCAGAGGTTGACGCCGTAGTAGGCACATCGGAGTTTGTAAACATAGGCTCGGTAATAAAGCGCCTTACAGAGGGCGAAAAGCATTTTCAGGTTGTAGGCGACAGGGACAAGCCGCTTGACGAGGACGTCAGCCACAAAAGGCTTATCACCACCCTCGGCGGTTACGGCTACCTTAAAATTGCAGAGGGCTGCGACAGCAAATGTACCTACTGCACAATACCGTCATTAAGAGGAAGATACCGCTCACGCCATATAGAGAGCCTTATAAAAGAGGCGGAAATTATGGCACAGCAGGGTGTAAGCGAGCTTATACTCATCGCACAGGACACCTCGCTTTACGGTAAGGATTTATACGGCAGACAAAGGCTGCATGAGCTTTTAAGGGAGCTTTCCAAAATAGAGGGCATACACTGGCTGCGCCTTTTATACTGCTACCCCGAGCATATTTATCCCGAGCTTGTAAACGAAATGGCAGGCAACAAAAAGGTGCTGCACTATATAGATATGCCAATACAGCACTCAGAGGATAAAATATTAAAGCTGATGGGCAGAAAGAGTACAAGAGCCGAGCTAAAGGACGTAATAGGCGGTTTGAGGGCGGCAATGCCCGACATCTGCATCAGGACAACCCTTATTGTGGGCTTCCCCGGGGAAACGGAGGAGGACTTTGCAGGGCTTTGCAGCTTTATAAAAGAGGTTAAGTTTGACAGGCTTGGTGTATTTGCCTACTCACGTGAGGAGGGCACGCCTGCCTATAAGCTGCCCCACCAGATAGACGAGGAAATAAAGCAGCAGCGCAAGGACTACATCATGGAGGTACAGAAAAATGTTTCCGCCGAGGTCTGCGAAAGCTTTATAGGCAAAACCCTTGAGGTTATAGTAGAGGGCAAAATTGACGGCTACGTATTTTTCGAGAGTGAAAACGAGCTTATAGCAGGCGACTATTACAATATAGAAATCACCTCAGCAAGCGATTATGATTTAGTTGGAGAAATTGTTGAATAAAAGGAGATTATTATGAACTTACCAAACAAGCTTACCCTTTTAAGGGTAATAATGATACCAATATTTCTTGTCGTGCTTATGTGTCCCATAGGCATAGAGCCACAGCTTGCACGCTATATAGCAACTGCCATATTCTGCCTTGCCTCGGCAACGGACGCACTTGACGGCTATATTGCACGCAAGTATAACCTTGTAACCAACTTTGGCAAATTTATGGACCCACTTGCAGACAAGCTGCTTGTATGCTCTGCAATGATTGCGCTTATAGGCATTGACGGCGCACACGTTGTACTGCCAAACTGGGTGGTAATAATTATTATAGCAAGAGAGTTTATTATAACAGGCTTCCGCACGCTTGCAGCAGAGCAGCAGGTGGTAATTGCGGCAAGCAAATGGGGCAAGGCAAAGACCATAAGCCAGATGCTTATGCTTATACTTTTGCTGCTCAACATAAACAATGCGGTATTTACACATGCGGCAACGGCACTTATAGCGCTTTCGGTTGTGCTTACGGTTGTTTCCGCCTGTGATTATATCATAAAAAACATTGGAGTTCTGAAGGAATAAAATACTCCGAAAGGTGTGTTAATTTATGGGTTTTAAAAAGGCGGTATGTATTACCTTTGCATTTTTATTTACACTTTCTGCACCGCTTAATGTTACCGTACATGCGGACGACCTTTTTGACGGGTCGAGCAGCGAGGAAAATGCAGAGCTTGCCAAGGAATATCTTGCAGAGGTAATTGACTACATCAACAACAACTACATAGGCGGCGAGGTATCAACCAAGCAGCTTGTAGAGGCAGCCATAAACGGCATGGCGCACTCGCTTGATGATTACAGCGAGTACTATACTCAGGAGCAGTATGACGAAATTATGAAAAGCATTTCGGGTACCATATATACTGCAGGCATTGACTTTGAGCTTGACAGCGAGGGCTATCCACAGGTAACAAAGCTCTATCCCGACTCTGCAGCAGGTGCGGCAGGGCTCAGGCTGGAGGACAGAATACTGGAGATTAACGGTACCCCCACCCTCGGCAAAGGTATTAAAGAGATAGAAAATATGCTAACACGCAAATCCCTTGAGGTAATCACCATTAAGGCAGTGCACAGAGGCAAGGAGGAAATAATAAACGTTACCCTGCGCCCTGTTGAGGTAAAAACGGTGGAAAGCGTGGATATAGGCAGCCTTATAAGCCTTAATACCAAGTATGACAACTCATCGGTTGCCTACATTAAAATTACGCAGATTGCAGACAACACAGGCAGCGAGCTGCGCCAGGCAATATCAGCACAGAAAAAGGCAGGCAAAACCAAGCTGATACTTGATTTAAGGGGCAATACGGGCGGCTATGTTGAGCAGGCTATCGATATATGCAGGCAGTTTGTACCCGCAGGCAGAATTATATACACAAAGGACAAGGCAGGCAATATAACCGAATATAACTCCTACCTTACCTCAAAGCCGTTTGAGGAGCTTGTTGTGCTTGTAGACGGCATGACAGCCTCCGCATCGGAGATTGTTGCCTCGGCAATACAGGACAGCGGCGCAGGCATTGTTGTAGGTCAGAAGACCTACGGCAAGGGCGTTATGCAGTCCATAGTGGATTTATCCGAAATGGGCTACCTTAAAATGACGGCGTTTGAATACTTTACACGCTCGGGCAAAAAGGTGAACGGCATAGGCGTTATACCCGATATTGAGGTAAGCGACGTGCTTTTTGTATCAGCGGACGACACCTACTCCAGCTCAAAGCTGAGGACGGCACTGGAGCTTTTAGGCTATAACACCCTTACCGACAACAAGGTTAAGCGAAGCCTTGGCTCGTTCCAGCGCAAGGAGGGTCTGCCAGTAACCTACAAGCTGGATACGGCAACGGTCAGCGCCCTTAATGTAAAGATATATTCACTTATGAACAATACGGACAGGACGCTGCTGGAGGCATACGTATGGATTATGGGTGAAAATAGTTTGCAGTAAATCCCTTTGTATATTGACAACGGGGCTGTCAGATATTATAATATATAGGTTGTTTTAGAGCGAAAGATAAATATAAGTATAAATACAATAAACAGTGAGGTGTAATTATGCAGACAAAATACGTGTTTGTAACAGGCGGTGTTGTTTCAGGCCTTGGTAAGGGTATTACAGCAGCGTCATTGGGACGCCTGTTAAAGGCAAGGGGCTACAAGGTAACTATACAGAAGTTTGACCCTTATCTTAATATTGACCCGGGTACAATGAGTCCGTTTCAGCATGGCGAGGTTTTTGTAACTGACGACGGTACGGAAACCGACCTTGACCTTGGACACTATGAAAGATTTATTGACGAGAGCCTTACGGTAAACAGCAACATTACCACAGGCAAAATATACTGGTCGGTGCTTAATAAGGAGCGTAAGGGCGAGTACCTTGGCGCAACGGTACAGGTTATACCTCACATTACCAACGTAATTAAGGAGAAGGTTTATCGTGCAGGCGAGGAGAGCGGCGCTGACTTTGTAATTACCGAAATAGGCGGCACTGTGGGCGATATTGAAAGCGAGCCTTTTATTGAGGCTATAAGACAGGTATCAGCTGAAAAGGGCAAGGAGAATGTAGTTTATATTCACGTAACACTTGTGCCTTACCTGCGTATGTCGGGCGAGATGAAAACAAAGCCAACACAGCACTCCGTTAAGCAGCTCCTTTCGGTAGGTATACAGCCCGATATTGTTGTATGCCGTACAGAGTATGAGCTCAGCAGGGAGTCAATTGACAAGCTCGCACTTTTCTGTAATGTGGAAAAGGACTGCGTAATACAGAACCTTGACTGCGGCTCACTTTATGAGGTGCCTGTTATGATGGAGAACGAGCACCTTGCACAGATTGTTTGCCGTAAGCTCGGCAAGCCATGCGGCGAGCCTGACCTCACAGACTGGCTTGATGTGGTTGAAAAGGAGAAAAACCTCACAAAAACCGTTGAAATTGCGCTTGTAGGCAAGTATGTAGAGCTGCACGACGCTTATTTATCAATAGTAGAGAGCCTTAACCACGCAGGTATACACGACGGCGCAAAGGTTAAGATTCGCTGGGTATATGCAGAAGAGGTTGAGCAAAAGGGCGCAGACGCCATGTTAAAGGGCGCAGCAGGTATACTTGTACCGGGCGGCTTTGGCTCACGTGGCGTAGAGGGCAAAATTCATGCTGTACAGTACGCAAGGGAAAATAAGATACCTTACTTTGGTATATGCCTTGGTATGCAGTGCACCGTTATTGAGTTTGCACGCAACGTGCTTGGTCTTAAGGACGCACATACAGCAGAGATTGAGCCTAACACACCATACCCTGTTATCGACCTTATGCCTGACCAGAAAAACATTGCAAACCTCGGCGGTACAATGCGACTTGGCGCATACCCATGCAACCTTGCAGAGGGTACACTCTCCAAGGAGGCTTATGCAACCAACGCTATAAGCGAAAGACACAGACACCGCTACGAGTTTAATAATGACTACAGAATAAGAATGCAGGAGGCAGGTCTTGTAATTGCAGGTACCTCACCCGACAGCAGACTTGTGGAAATTGTGGAGCTTAAAAAGGATATTCACCCATGGTTTGTGGGCGTACAGTTCCACCCCGAGTTTAAGTCAAGACCAAACAGACCACATCCTCTGTTCAGAGATTTTGTAAAGGCCGCTATGGAAAACGCAGGACTTTAATATTTTAATATAAAAAACTCCCGAATCGGGAGTTTTTTTATATTTGTTTTTTATATCTGTTTTATAATGTATTCCGCATACCTTTTTGCGGCGTCAATATCCGTCAGCTCATACAACATTCTTGTACCCACAATATCCTCAACCTCATTAAGCACAGACTGACCGTTATCGTAAATAAAGTCAATGCCGACAAAATCGGGCTTAATGGCGTTTACCATCTTACTTATAATTTGCTCCTCATTTGCAGTAACACTGCTTAAAACAGCACTGCCGCCAAGTGAAAAATTACTTTTAAATCCTTCTTTTGCACGCCTTTCAACAGCAGCAAGCACACTGCCGCCAAGCACATACACCCTTTTATCAACGCCGAGATGTGAAACAGGCTTTTGAAACAGTACACCGTCGCTGTAAATACTGTTAAGAGCAGTGTCAAACTCCGCCTTATTATTAACCATAAACACCTCACTGCCGCCATGTCCGTCGGCAGATTTAAGCACAAAGGGCATATCCGTCTGTGGCACGCTTAAAAATTTTTTATCCGAAAATGCCGTTTTGGTTGTCGGTATGCCAAGCTGTGCCGCAAGCAGATGCGTTCTGCGCTTATCGTTGCATATTTCGCAAACCCCCGCACTGTTAAATACCCTTACACCACTTTGTTCAAGCGCCATGGAAAGCAGAGGATAAATTGACCTCTGCACCGCATAATCAGGTCTTGTTACAGCCTCACCCCGATATTTGAAATAACAGCCGCCGTCAATGCCAAACTCCAGCTCCTCGGCAATAATAAGTCTGCAAGCCAGATATTTTACAAGCTCGCCTGCAAACCATTTATTCCTTTCATATCCTTTTTTATCGTAAATAAGCCAGCCTGTCATAAGCTCTCCTTTATATGCCGCATTATATGCTTACTCATATCCACGCCCGTACAATCAAAGGTGCTTTTAAAATGCGGATTGGAGTTTACCTCGCACACCGCCGCACCCTCGCCGTCAAACAGCACGTCCACACCGCCAAAGTCCAATCCCAGTGCCCTGCACGCATTTACGGCAAGCTCCGCCTGCTCGGCATTAACCTCGTAGGGCTTCATACTGCCGCCGTTTGATATGTTGGAGCGAAAGTCCCTGTCGTTATACCTGTATATTGATGCAACAACCTCGCCGCCCACAACATTTACACGCACATCACGTCCCGAGCTTGCTTTAACAAAGCTCTGCATTACAAACTCACGTCCGCCGAGCGTGGCTATAATTTTTTTTGCCGCCGCAAAATCCTCCGCAAGGTACACCTGCTGACCAAAGGAGCCGTAAGCCTCCTTTATAATAAGCGGAAAGCCCAGCTCATTACAGGCATTTTCAACAAAGCTGCTGTCGCTGTAGCCTATATTTTCATACGTTTTGGGGGAAGCAATCGTCCTTGGAAATTTGATGCCTGCCCCTGCAAGCTCCATATATGTAAGCACCTTATTGTCGCACAGCTCTATTGCACGTGAGGAGTTAAAAAGGCGCAGTCCCTGCTTTTCAAGCCTTGCGGCAAGGTGAATGTCCTTGTCCCAGAAAACGGCAAAATCGGGCAGGGCGGCAAACCTCTCCCCCACAGGGATATTAAGCTCCTTATCACCCGTCCTTTTAAGCTCCATTTTTATATTAAGCTCCTGCGCCGCATTTAAAAGCATAGCACGCAGAGTTTTTGACTTTTCGCTTTTAACAAAATTATTAACTATAAGCCAGCCGTACATAGTATCTCCTTAAAAAATTAGGGAAAGCCGCAGCTTTCCCATAATGATTATTCTTCCTCTTTATCCTCTGACGGTGCTTTAAAGCTCTCACTCTCGTCGCCCTTTACATAGAAAGGCTTAACCGAGCGCACCGCCTGCTTTGCAGCCCTATGATATGCAGGCATAATGCCGATACTCTCATCGGGTGCAAGAAACTCGTTTGCACACCTTGCAATAGAATTAAATGTATTTTTCATATCGCCGCCCTTAAAATCAACCACGACAATTGTAGTGGGCAGCTTTTGTCCCTCTCTCTGTGCCTGCATCATCCATGCGGAAAGTATGGTTTCATTCCTCGCCATAAGCTCGCTCAATGCGGCATAAAGACCAGGGGAGGCAAACTCAGCAGCCTTAAGTGAGTCCTTTTCAACATCAATCTGCTCATGCTGTATTTTCATAGGCTTAACAGCAGAGTCAATTGCCTCAATAAGTCCCCTCTTAACGGTGATGTTTGAGCCGTAGGGGTCAATTACAATACCGTCATAGTTAGCCTTTTTGCCTACCACAAAATCCTTAAACTGGTTATAATTCTGCAAAATAAGATGCTTGCCCTTTGCAGGCGCCCACTTTACAAGCTCCTCTGCGCTTGTGAAAAGAAAAAGTATATTCTCCTTATCCTTTGTTCTTACCGAAAAAAAGCTGATTCTTGAATTTTGCGCAATCTTGCCGTCAACAGGCTCGGGCTTAATAATTGAGGGCACAATGAGCTTTGCGTTTAAAAGCTCCTGTATAAATACATTGCGTGTTTCGCTGTTTTCATTTTCCTTCATATCCGCCATAGCCTTTACAAGGGCAGCGTTGACGGTTTTTAACTTATCTTCCATTAAAAAAGTCCTCCGAAATTTAATCCTTTACGAGGTAAAAGTCCTCGTCAGGTATGTTGGTGCCAAGCACCTCAGAATCCGCATTGTCAAAGGCGGTAAACATATTGTTTATAAGGTAGCGCATCTGCCTGTCCTTAAAAAAGCCTATATCCATTGCCGTATAAGCCGCCTCGGCAGCCTTTGCATCATCAATAAAGCCGTATTTCTGCGCATCTGCCGCACTTGTGCCTGCGTCACTTTTTACAGCCTCACAGCTACGCTTAATATCATCAAGCATATAATCAACAGCAGCCTTCTGCTTTGTCATAAACTCGTTTGTGGCAACAAGACAGCCGCCGCAGTAGGAGTTGCCCTCGGTTGCGTTTTCCCAGTCCTGTGAAAAGTCGTACTCCTTAACAGTAACGCCCTTTTGCTTGAGCATTGATATATAAGGCTCGCTCATAATTGCACACTCCGCACTGCCGCCCTCAACTGCACTATAAAGCTCGGCATTATCTGCTGTGTACTCAAACTTACAATCCTTAATGCCTGCGTAGTTTACCAGCTTTGTCATAAGGCAGAGCGAGGTTTTATCGTCATTTGACATATAAACGGTTTTGCCTGCAAGGTCAGACAAGGAGCTTATACCCTCGCCGACAATGCGGTAGCTTTTGTTTGTAAGGCTTGCAAGCACCTTGACAGACTTATCTGCCGCATACATATCAAGCGCCTTTGCAGGCGGCATAACAGCAACGCCCAGCTTGCCCTCTTTAAGCTGCTGTGCAAGGGCTGTATAATTTTCAGCATATACAAACTCATATTTTTCAAACGCTGCGTCCTCTTCATTCTCAGCAGCAAGGTTTGCCAGTGTAATGGCAGCGGCGTCATTTTTAACAACACCTATTGTAAGCTTAACCCTTGCTTCCTCGGGCGGTCTTGTAAGAGCCGCCTTTTTGCCCTCGTCAGAGTCAACAATAAGAGAAACATCACCGTTTGATACATTTTCCCCATGGGATACAAATTCCTGATTATTTTCATTTTTGGTGCTGCAGGCTGACAGCATAAGCGCCGCCGCAATACCTATAAGGCACAAACCTTTTCGTTTAATCATAAAATGCCTCCTGTAATGATAGTTTTGTGAACGGCCTTCCGTTCCATTCAGACCCTTTCCCAAAAGAAAGCCCACTGACTCATTATTTCCTATTATAAGCGTTTTGCGCTCCATTGTCAAATATAATGACAAATCTTAATAAAAGTGTAACCAAAATATGCTTTTAAAATCAATTTTTATGCAGAATTATCATCTGTTTTTATAATTGGATTGACTTTTTGTAAGTTTTATACTAAAATCTTATTATAGGTATTTAATGTTTATTGATAAAATAAAGGATGGTGTTATTTTTATGGATTATTATCAGCTTACAATAGACAGAAAGTCAACCAGAGATTTTAAGGAGAAGGACGTACCGGAGCAGCTTTTAAGCGAAATTAAGGCTTATTTTGATGGCTGCAAAAGGCTTATTCCCTCCATTAATACATCACTTATGCTTATTGACCCCGACACTACACCAATGATGAACGGCTGTGTCGGCTATAAGGATTTGCTTATCAAGGCGCCTGCTTATGCGCTTATTTTATCTGCACCTGCAGACAATTACCTTGAAAACGCAGGCTACATAGGCGAGGATTTGGTGCTTAAGCTTACCGATATGGGTCTTGATACCTGCTGGCTTACAATCAATGAGGCTGGCAAGCTCGCACAGAGGCTTAATATTAACGGCGGAATGGTGCCTGCCGCACTTATCGCTTTTGGCTACGGCAAGCCACAGACAGAGCAGACAAGGCTTGATATTGTAAATATATCAAACGTAAATTTAAAGCAGCGCAGCGGCAATATTGCACCAAAGCTGTATATTACAGACGCTATCTGCTCAGAGGATATGGGTATTACCGAAAACCCAAATATACTTGAAACCTATACCGACCTTTATAAGGGTCTTATTTCCGCCTGCTGTGCTCCGTCCTTCCTTAATCAGCAGCCATACCGCTTTATAATCAAGGGCGGCAAGTTTATACTTGTTTCCATACCCGATGAGGATACCAATGAGTCAGACGCAAAGCTTGACCTCGGTATTACAATGCTTAACTTCTACCGCACGCTTACACAGCGCAGCGGCGTTTACACAGGCTGGATAATGGGCGCTCCCGAGGGTGAATATGACCTGCCCGAAGGCGGCAAAATTGAGGCTTATTTCAATATTTAATAAACAAAGCAAAAAGGTGCTGCCGCAAATTGGCAACACCTTTTTTATTATTTAAGCTAATCCCTCAACAAGCCTTTTAATAAGCTCCCATGTTCTGTCAACCGAGGCAATGTCCGCCCTCTCCTTTGGAGTGTGAATATCGTGTATATCGGGACCAAAGCTTATCAGCTCACAGCCCGGCATTTTTTCCGCAAGCAGACCACATTCAAGACCTGCGTGTATGGTTTCAAGCTTAGGCTTTCTGCCGTACATCTGCTCAAATATTTTTTCCGCCTGTCTTATAAGCTCACTGTCGCTTTTATACTCCCATGCAGGATAGTTGCCCTTGTAGCTGCACTCGCCGCCTGCAAGCTCGGTAAGCGCCTTAATACGGCTGTAAACCTCATACTTACGGCTGATAACGGAGCTGCGCACCGCACAGGTAAGCACCACCTTATCCCCCTGTGTTTTAACAACACCGAGATTGTTTGATGTTTCGGGCATATCAAGCCTTTTATCCATGGCAAGTACGCCGTTTGGCATAAGCATAATTGCCGATATAACCCTCTTTAAATCGGCATGGGTAAACACCTTTTCCTCTCTCTCGCAGGGCTTTAATGTAACCGAAATACTTTCACCCTGCGGCTCAAACTCCTTATTAAAGGTATGCTCCAGCTCTTTTATTATTTTATCTGCTCCATCAAGACCGCCCGGCTTTAAAGCAACAAAACAGCCTGCGTCCCTTGGTATTGCATTGTCTTTTGCACCGCCAAAAAGTGCCGCCGCCCTTATATCCATTTTTTCATCAAGCTCACACAGCACCCTTGCCAGCAGCTTGTTGGCGTTTGCCCTCTCCTTTATTATCTCAACGCCCGAATGACCGCCCATAAGACCTCCGATATTCAGCCATGCACCCTCTCTTTCACCCGTTGGCTCATAGTCAACAGGGATTTCAGAGGTGGTTTTCATACCGCCTGCACAGCCTACGGTAAATACACCCTCGTCCTCGGAGTCAATATTAAGCACACGCCTTGCGGTTATATCGCTGCAATTTACCGCTGACGCACCACCCATGCCAACCTCCTCGTCGGTGGTTATAAGCACCTGCAGCTCTGGGTGGCGGATACTGTCATCTTCGAGCAGCGCAAGCGCATAGGCAACCGCAATGCCGTCATCAGCACCTAAGGTTGTGCCGTCAGCTCGCATAAATCCGTCCTCATAAATCACCTTAATCGGGTCGGTTTCAAAATTATGCTCCGTTTCGGGGGTTTTCTCGCACACCATATCCATATGTCCCTGTATAAGTATGGGAGGTACGCTCTCCATACCCTCAGACGCACTCTTTTTGATAATTACGTTGTTTGCCTCGTCCTGCCTTGCATATAAGCCTCTGCCAAGCGCAAAGGCATAGAGCATATCACTTACCGCCTTTTCATTGCCCGAGCCTCTGGGGATTTCGTTTATTTTTTCAAACCAGTACAGCACTCTTTTACAGCTTAAATCATTTATATCCATATTAACCTCCGCAGCCTTTATATTCTCTCTTTCAGCGCTATAAAATCCGTAAACGCCTTAACGCTTGTGTTTATAATCAGCTCATCGGGCATATCTGCCTCCTCCAGCAGGGGAAGAATATTGCCAAAGCCGCCGATGTAGGAGTAAAAATGTGCATCACTGCCCAAAATCACAGGCAAAGACTGCCTTTTGCACTCCTTTATAAGCTCCAGTATTTCACCCTCGCCGCCTGCCCTTGAATTGCCTGCATCAAGCGAGGAATTATTAATTTCAAGCAGCGTATTATTATCCCTTGCAGCTGTAACAACCGCCCTTATGTCAAGCGGATAGCGTGGGTCGCAGGGGTGCCCTATAATATTAATATACGGATTTTTTATTGCTCCTATAACCGCCTGTGTGCTCTCATCCATATCCATAGGCTCAATACAGGGTACGTGCAGGCTTGCAATAGCATAGTCAAGCTTTTTAATCATATTATTTTTCAAGTCCACCCTGCCCGTATTTTCAATTATATTAAGCTCTGCACCCATCATAAGCCTTATGCCGTAAAGCTCACGTGGCACTATCCTTAAATTGAGAAAGTACAGCGGGTGTGTGCTGCCGGGCATTTTTGGCGCATGGTCGGTAATACCAAGCAGCTCCAGTCCATTTTGTGCGGCAAAGCGTGCGTTTTCATCAATCGTACTGTAAGCATGACCGCTTGCAACCGTATGCGTGTGCATATCAAGCTTAAACCTTTGCATAATATTACTTCCTTTCACAAAAAGGGAGCTGAAAGCCCCCTTTTTAATCTTAGTTCTGCTGTTCGCCCTCAGAGCTATCCTCCGCAGGCTCATGATTATTTTCCGCAGCCGTATGTGTTTCCTCGGCAGACTCAGTTTCCGTCTGCGTTTCAGGCTCGGTAACAACAGGTGGCTGCACACTCTTATTTGATATTATAACCGTTGCGCTTGGTGTTATACGCATTTCAACATTTTCGGGCAAAGTAAGTGTAAATGGCAGCTTATGCCAGCCGACACCCTGCTCTTTAAGGTCAATTACAGGCTCCAGAGTTTTTGCACTCACGCTGTCAAGCAGCTCCTGTGAGCCGTAAATTGTAATATTAACGTCCTCAATTTCCACAGCAAGTCCGTCTGTAAGGTTATTTATTTTAAAATCACCCTGTTTTATGGTAATATCCCTTGACGCCTTTGCACTTACGGTAACGGTAACGGTAATTTCCTTTACAGAGCTTTCCTTAAGCTGCAAATCCGTACCCTTAAGGCTTGGTCTTATATCATAGGTAAAGGTCTGCGTATGCTCGATAGCTGATAAATCCACCGTAGGCACCTGAATACTTAACACCTTGTTAATATCCTCAATACTGCCCTCAACCTCAACATTTTTAGGCATATACTCAATACTTTCAAGCACAAGGTTTTCATTAAGCTGACCTATAACCTCGGGTGCTTTTACGGGTATCTGCCACTGCTTTTTAACACTGACCGTTACATCAATAACGGACGGCTCAACACTGAACAGCTCCATTATATTACCCTCGGTATCGTAAACGGCAGGTGCAACAGATACATTAACATCACTTGTTTTGCCCGTTACATCAACACTCGCTCTTACAGACGCAACCTTGTTAAACATACTTTCGGGACCCGTAATCCTTACGGTGTCGGTTTCACAAACGGGCTCACCTGCATCATAGCCCGATTTAAGCTCGCCGTTTACTTTAAGCTGCAGCTTCATTGTTTCACTTTTAAGCCTGTCCAGCTCAGCGTCCACACTCTTTGGCGTACAGCTTACTATCTCGTAGGAGTAAAGGAATATGTTATCGGGCAGCTTTGGCGTTACCACCAGACTTAATGTCTGCGGAGCGTTGTCAAGCGCAAAGCCAGAAAGCTGCTTTAAATCCACATAAGCCTTGATTTCCGCCTTATTTTTTGGCTTGCTCAGCTCATCAAGCGCAGGTCTTGTACCCCTTACCTTAATTGTTACCTTATTTTTTTCAAGCTCAGCCTTGTTGGTTATAATAATGCCGCTGCTATCGCCCTCAGTTAAAACCGACTCATTTATAAAGGTTAAATCCGCAGTAAAGGTTTTAACCTCCGTTGGATTTAGTGTATTCATAACAACAAACCACAGCGCAATTGCGGCTATAAGCGAAAACACCTTCAAAATTATATCCTTTGTAAAAAAGCCCTTGATTATTTCCTTAGCTTTTTTCATTTCTTTCTTTTCTCCTTCCCTTTCATTATACGCTTTCCTATTGTATTTGGCGTATCTGTAAGCTGCATAAGCACAGCCCTGAGTTCATTCATAGAAAGATTTTTTCTGAGTCTTCCGTCCCTTGCAACGGAAATTGCCCCCGTTTCCTCCGACACAACAACAACTATGGCGTCGGTTACCTCGCTTGCACCTACAGCCGCCCTGTGCCTTGTACCAAGCTCGCCGCCTATAGGCTTTTCGGTTGCAGGCAGAACACAGGCAGCAGCAGCCACCTTGTCATTTCTTATAACGACTGCTCCGTCGTGCAGAGGTGTATTTTTCCAGAAAATATTAATCAAAAGCTGCTCGGTAATAACACTGTCAAGGCTGGTACCGCTCTTTTGCGTAAACTCACCCGTAGGCACGTTATTTTCAATAACAATAAGCGCACCCGTACGTGCATCGGACATACGCACACAGGCGTTTGTAATTTCGTTTACGGAGTTTGCGGACAGCTTGGCATCTCCCGACGCCTTAAAGGCACCCGTAATGCCGTAGGCAAACTTACCTGTACCTATCTGCTCCAAAGCCTTTCTGAGCTCAGGCTGAAAAATAACGATAAATGCAATTACACCTACGGAAAAAGTTTTTTCAATAATAAAGGTGATTGTGTAAAAATGGAATTTATATGACAACAGACTTGCAAAAGCTATTACAAGCAGACCTCTGAAAAGGGACCATGCCCTTGTTTCCTTAATCCAGTGAGCTATTATGTATATGAGTACCGCAACAAGCGCAATATCAATAACATCGCTCAAACGTACCGACGGTATGCTGAGTGTAGATAAATTCATACTGTCAATAATCCTTTCAAAGGGTGTCATAGGCTCACCGCCTCTCTAAAATTATTAATTTTTTTCAATATATAATAAGTATAACACAAATTTTAAGCCGCCTCAACCTCAGGAGAGTAAAAATTTATTACTTTTTTCGTCATTGGCTGCTAAATGAAAAAGGAGCTGTGCAAACAGCTCACTTTTTTCAAAATTTTTATGGATTTCATTCCAAAAACTTTTTAAATTTATGATTTTGTGGATTCTATTCCAAAAAATCATGCAACACATTCACTTAATTATATCATTAAAATTTCTTTTTGTCTTAACCCTCTCCCTCCTCATCATCAAAAATAAACAGCTCATTCGGTGTGCACTCAAATATTTGACAGAGCGCCTCCAAGGTTTCATATCTTATTGACTTTGTTTTGTTATTAACCATATTATTAAAATTCTGATAGCTCATTCCAAGCTGCATATAAAGCCAATATTTTGATTTTTGTCTTTTTTCTAATAATTCCAGTACATTTAATTTAACCATAACCCACCTCACATTAATATCTTATGTTTTAATAAGATATTAATTCATAAGTTATGAAAAAATATAGATTATTTCATTATATGATGAAATAATCAGATAGAAATCATTGACAATCTTATATTTTCATTATATAATGTATACATCAGATAATAAAGGAGGTTTTTTTATGAAAAAAATTGTATCATTATTTATGGGGGCATTAATTGCTGTATCAACATCAATTTCAACCTTTGGTGCAGTGGGCACAATTTATAACGGCAAAACTATGGTACCTGTAAGGGGAGTATTTGAGGAGCTTGGTTTTACCGTAACTTGGGACAGTGCATCAGCAACCGCTGTAATATCTGACAGTAATTATACTATTCAGGTACCTAAGGGAAAAACCTATTTTATGGTCAACGGTCAGTCCATAAAACCCGATGTACCTCAGCAGGTTATCAATGGCAGTCTTTATTTGCCACTTCGTGCAATAGGGGATAGTGTTGGTGCAGCTACAAGCTGGGACAGTACCAATAAAATGGCTCATATCAGTTATAACAGCAGAGATTCTTATGTTTCTTGTGCAGCAAAAAACAACAGTAATTCCTCATCTTCTTCACAAAACTTAGTCAGAAATGGTGTAGATTTGCTTCCGTTAGAACCGCATGATATCTTAGGTGAAGATTATACCCTTTATTTTAAGGAAAATTCTGTCAACGGAATATGTGTATGGGGAGGTGTTGCCACTAATAAAACCGGAAAAACCATAAATTATTATACTGTACACTATGAAACCTATAATCCCGTTGGCGACCCTGCCTATTGTGAAATAAAACATACCAATAAATTTACAATGAATTATGTTGGACCTGCCAAACCAGGTGCGAAGATATACCTTGGCACCAATGATGATCCAATTGGATATATGGGGGCTTGTAATTTAGTAGTAATCACACATATAGACCTTATTTACAGTGATAACACAAAGGAAACTCTACAGTTAGGTTATATGGCCTATGAAAAATATTAATATCAAAACACAGGCTCTCTGAACAACATCACCTCTCTGTTCGTAGAGCCCTTAGAAAGCTAGGTGTTAAATGCCAAAAAATAATAATGCCACATCAGATAGAAACTAAATCAAAGAATTAATAGCAAAAATAAAGCAATATTATTAAAACTTTTAAAGGTATATTTCATACCCCTCAAAATCCAGTATATTAAAAGGAACGCTCACATTTGCAAGCGTTCCTTTTAATTATATCTTACTTTCTCATATCCCTGTTAATATCAAAAATATCGAGCTTATCCTCATCAATTTTAGCCTCCATAACATCAACCATAGCGGTAAATGTATCCATAGAGGTTACGAGGGTAACGGAGCTTTCAACGGCAGTACGTCTTATCTTAAAGCCGTCAGAATTTTTATTGTTAGCCTTTTTAGGAATATCCACAATAAGGTCAACAACACCGCTGCGGATAGTGTCAATAATATTTGGCACACCCTCGCTAATCTTTTTAACTGTCTTAACATCAAGACCTGCGTTTTCAAGCGCCTTTGCAGTACCGCTTGTTGCAAGGAAACGACAGCCAAGCTTTTCAAGCCTCTTTGCAAGCTCAACAAACTCCTCATGGTCCTTGCTTCTGATAGTAGCAACAATTGTGCTGCCAGGCTTTGGCAGTGTCATACCTGCTGCAAGGAAGCCCTTATAAAGTGCATTGTTAAGGTTATAGCCGACACCAAGCACCTCACCTGTTGAACGCATTTCAGGTCCTAAGCTAACCTCAACCTGTGGCAGCTTTTCAGTAGAGAATACAGGCACCTTAACTGCAACAACATCTGGTGTATCACAAATACCTGTGCCGTAGCCCATATCAGCAAGCTTCTCGCCAAGCATAACCCTTGTTGCAATATCGATAACAGGTACGCCCGTAACCTTTGTGATATATGGCACTGTTCTTGATGAACGTGGGTTTACCTCGATAATATTAAGCTCACCGTTATAGTCGATAAACTGAATATTAATCATACCGATAACCTTAAGTGCAACAGAAATCTTTTTGGTTTCCTCCATAATCTGCGCCTTAATTTCCTCGCTGATATGCTGTGGAGGATAGATTGAAATACTGTCGCCCGAGTGGATACCTGCTCTTTCAAGATGCTCCATAATACCCGGAATATATACATCTGTACCGTCACAGATAGCGTCAACCTCTATCTCACGTCCACTTAAATAGCGGTCGATAAGAACAGGATTTTTGCTGTCCTTTTCAAAAGCGTCTGCAAGGTACTTAACAAGCTCGTCCTTGTTGTAGGTAATCTCCATACCCTGACCGCCAAGCACGTAGCTTGGTCTTACAAGCACTGGGAAGCCAAGTCTTTCAGCAACGGAAAGGCCCTCGTCAACGCTCCATACACCCTCGCCCTTAGGACGCTTGATGTTGAGCTTTTCAAGTATTTCATCAAACTTTTCCCTGTCCTCTGCGGCATCAATCTGCTCTGGCTTTGTACCGTAGATAGGAATGTTCATTTCATCAAAGAAGTTTGCCAGCTTGATAGCTGTCTGACCGCCAAACTGGAGAATAACACCGTCGGGACGCTCCTTTTCAACAACGTTAAGCACGTCCTCCTCTGTAAGAGGCTCAAAGTAGAGCTTATCAGCAGTATCAAAGTCGGTACTTACGGTTTCAGGGTTATTGTTTACGATAATAGTCTGAATACCTGCTTTTTTAAGTGCCATAATTGAATGAACGGAGCAGTAGTCAAACTCGATACCCTGACCGATACGGATAGGACCTGAACCGATAACCATAACCTTTTTACAATCTGAAACAACTGTTTCGTCCTCCATATCGTAGCTGGAGTAGTAGTAAGGTGTAACCGCCTCAAACTCGCCTGCACAGGTATCAACCATTTTGTAAACAGGCATAATATCAAACTCTTGTCTTAACTTATAAATATCTGGTGGTGTACAGCCCACAAAGCGTGAAATTGCCTTGTCGGAGAAGCCCTTTTCCTTGAAATAGCGGAGGTTTTCCTCATTAAAGTCCTCAAGGCTCATACCCTTTAATTCTTCCTCAAGCTCAACAAGGTTGTTGATTTTGTTGATGAAGAATGGGTCCATACCCGTAATCTGGCAAACCATTTCAACCCTGTAACCACGCCTTAACATTTCGGCAAGGTCGAAAAGACGCTCATCATCAGGCACCTGAACTCTCTTTTTAAGCTCGTCAAGGCTGCGTGCGGCAGAGGACTTTCTGTCAAGGCCGTACTGACCGATTTCAAGTGAGCGGATACCCTTTAAAAGTGCCGCCTCAAAGCTCTTGCCGATACTCATAATTTCGCCTGTTGCCATCATCTTTGTACCAAGTGTTCTCTTAGCGCCAAAGAATTTATCAAATGGCCAGCGTGGGAATTTAAGCACTACATAGTCGATTGTAGGCTCAAAGCAGGCAAAGGTTTTGCCTGTAACTGCATTTTTAATTTCATCAAGGTTATAGCCGAGTGCAATTTTAGCTGCAACCTTTGCAATAGGATAGCCTGTTGCCTTTGACGCAAGTGCGGAGGAACGGCTAACACGAGGGTTAATCTCGATAACTGCATAGTTAAAGCTGTTAGGATCAAGCGCAAACTGTACGTTACAGCCGCCCTTAATCTCGATAGAGTCAATAATATCTATGGCAGCCTTTCTGAGCATCTGATACTCGTGGTCTGTAAGCGTCTGTGCAGGTGCAACTACGATACTGTCGCCCGTATGTACACCAACGGGGTCAACATTCTCCATTGAACAAACGGTGATACAGTTGCCTGCACCGTCACGCATAACCTCAAACTCAATTTCCTTCCAGCCTGCGATACTCTTTTCAATAAGCACCTGTCCAACACGGCTTAAATGTAAGCCCTGTGTACAGATTTCCCTCAGCTCTGCCTCGTTAGCTGCAATACCGCCGCCTGTACCGCCCAGTGTATAGGCAGGACGCACAATAACAGGGTAGCCAATGCTTGCCGCAAATTCAAGTGCAGAATCAACATCGGTAACAATATCACTGTCAACGATAGGCTGGTTTGTTCTCTCCATAAGCTGCTTGAAGCTGTCTCTGTCCTCGCCCTCTT
>CABUWB010000002.1 GCA_902495025.1 uncultured Eubacteriales bacterium | reverse complement strand
TGCAATATTACAGCAATGTTTACAATGTTACATCTACTTTACAATGTGGCAAAACCCCTTGATTATTATGAAAAAGAGTGATATATTAGGTTATGCAAACAGATGAAGCACAATAACACGTGATGTAAACAGGGCATGGACGCAGCAGGGTGTCAGCCCCTGTAAGCGGTATGCTGCTTTTGTTACAGTATTGTTACATCTTAAAAATGTTATTGACGAGCTTAATTTGTGGTGCTATAATACTTTTGTAAAAGAGGTAAATTATGCTAACGCCTCTACACATCTTTTAAAATTTCTTAAGGAGGAAAATGAAATGAAAAGAAAAATTGCTATCTTGTTAGCAGCAGTTATGACAACTGCAATGCTTCCAATGAATGTAATGGCTTCTTCAAGCAACTCTGTAAACAAGAGAGTTACTGTTAAGGACGAAGATCCTATCGGTTCTGACTGGGCTGATGACAATGAGACTGAGGTTGCTACTTCAGGTGACAGCTACAAGCCAGTTTACTTAAAGATTTTACCACAGACAGGTATTGATAACGGTTCTTCAATCATTATCAACATCGAGAATGGTAAGTTCGACGAGGACGATTTTGCTATGCCAAAGTTCGTTTCAGGTGCTGGTAAGACTTATGACCAGATGATGAGCGACTACAAGGCAGGTATGACTCTTACTCAGGTTCTTAACTCAAACCTTGGTAACACAAGCCTTGAGCTTCCTTACAAGATTGTAAACGTAAGCAAGAGAGAAATCGAAGTTGAGCTCTTCCCAATCGATGAGAAGGATTGTGATAAGTCTTCAAACTCTGTAGCTTATGATAAGCCATACTACTACATTCCTATCCACGCTCTTGCTGATGGTACAGGCGATGTAAAGATTACTATTGATGATAACGAGTCTAACGTAAGTGGTGGCGGTACTTATACAATCGCTACATCTTCTGATGATGACGGTAGCACAACAACAACTATCGATGACCTTACAACATTCCGTGATGCTGATTACATGGAGACAATCACAATCAAGGAGAACGTTAAGGATACATTCGAGGCTGGTGAGACTGTTTCTTTAAGACTTTCAAGCGGTTTCGTATTTGTTGACGATTCTAAGACAAAGATTACTTTAACAGGTAGCACAAGAACTATTGAGCTTGATTACACACTTGAGAAGGACGACAAGCTTACATTCAAGATGCCTGAGTCTAGCAACGCTGACTTCAAGGCTATGAAGAGTGCTACAGCTCGTATCAAGATTGAGAACCTTAAGATTGAGGCTGATGACGAGGATGACGATTGGGGCGATGTAAGCCTTACAATCTCCGGTGCTGGTCTTACTAAGGAGACAATCCAGATTGGTACTCGTGCAGACTACGGCTTCAAGATGACAACTGTTGATTCTGCAACAACTATCATGGCTGGTAGAACATGGATTGGTAACGATACTGACCTTGAGGATGATGACTTCGAGACAGCTTCTGTTAAGTTCGAAGAGACTAACGCAGGCAGCTGGTTAACAAGCAGAAAGATGAAGTTCACAGTTCCTGAGGGCGTTAAGATTGTTGATTACGATTTCGACAACGTTAAGTATGTATCTAAGGGTGACCTTTACGATGCAGCTGAGATTACTTCAGACGGTACTGTACTTTCACTCCTTAACAAGGATATGGACGTTGATGAGGGCGAGTGCGCGGAGTTCGAGCTTACACTTTACGTTTCTGTAGACGGCGACTTCGCTGGTGACATCACTGTTGGTGTATCTGGTGCTGGTATCGAGGATGAGTCTACTCTTGAGGATGTAGTTGTAGCTACTGCTGTAACTCCTATCAAGGTTGAGTCTACTATTACTAAGGCTAACATGGGTTACCAGGCTGTAAGCACTGCTGATATTACTATCACAGAGGCTGAGGCTGGCGCTCTTCTTGACGGTGAGGACGTAATCGTTGCTATCGATAGCCTTTACGGTTCTAAGGAGCTTGGCTTCGCTGATGACGGTATCGACTACACAATCGAGGGCGAGCTTGAGATTGATGACTTTGATGTAGATGACGGTGAGATTACATTCTCTATCGACAAGGATTCTTACAACGAGCCATCTTCTGTAACAATTACTAACGTTAAGGTTGGTTCTACACGTTCCGTACCTTACGGCACATACGACATCAAGGTTGAGGGTACTGCTGTAATCAACAACTATGCTGATGATGTAGAGGATATCTACCCAGTACAGGGTTATACACAGGCTCAGGACAAGTCAATCTCTGACAGCGACCTTGAGGATATTGCATACTTCGACACAACTGATGGTTACAGCTTCGATGATTATCTTACAATCGTAACTGAGACTGGTACTCTTGACAACGTTGTTGAGGTTACAATCGGTGAGTCTACAATCAAGATGGACGGCGAGGATATCGACATGGGCGTTGCTCCTTATATCCAGGCTTCAAGCAACTCTACAATGGTTCCATTAAGATTTGTATCTCTTGCAATCGGTGTTGACGCTGACAACGCAGCTAGCGCTGACGATTCAAGCAAGGTAATGTGGGATGCTAACGCTAAGACTGCAACTGTTCTTTACGCAGCTGGTAACGGCCAGAAGATCATTCAGTTCACAGCTGGCAGCAACACAATGGTAATCGACGGTACAGCAGTTCCTATGGAAAACGGTGTTGTAGCTGAGATTACTGATAGCAGAATGTTCGTACCTTTCAGAGCTCTTGGTCAGGCACTTGGTGTACCTGTAACATGGGATGCTGATACAAGAACAGCTATCTACAACCAGAAGTAATATAAATTAACGTAAGTTAATAATATATACGGTTTTGGAGAACCCCGAAAGGGGTTCTCCTTTTTTGGAATTAAAGGGAAGAGTTCTCATATATAAATTAATGTTTATCTGCCTGTCGGCAGTGAACAAAATGCTCGCATTTTGTTCAGTTTGGAAG
This sequence comes from uncultured Eubacteriales bacterium, assembly GCA_902495025.1. GTDB lineage: Bacteria > Bacillota > Clostridia > Lachnospirales > CAG-274 > CALWRD01. The sequence goes on along the minus strand of CABUWB010000002.1, from coordinate 22,171 downwards.
CGGAAGAAACTACCAACCCGTGCTGTTCTGTTGCTCCGCAACAGCCATCACGAGTTTCAGTCCTCGGCGGAAATGAATTCCGCCTGCGTATTTTAGCCTGCGGCGCTTTTTAGTTACTCGCAACACTTGTAAGTAGAAATGCTATAGTATACTATTAACCGCAAACATAAAGGTATTTCAGGTAACTTTAAGCGTCGCAGACTTAATTCCGCAGGGTGGGCTTTGCCCGCCCGAGGGATAACAAGAGTGTCGAGTAGCTTGCTACGAGGCACGGTTTGTTACTTCCTTGGTGGGTACGTCAGTACCCCTGCAAGATGAAATGCACGCAGTGTATTTCATCTTATCGGTGAATTGCGTTAGCAATACACCGATAAACTCTAATTTACCCTTTAAATAATACATGTACAAATGCAGTAATCCTTTTTTGCATTAAAAGGAGAAAAGCCTCATATACTGCTATAAACAGTGTTAAGGTGATGTTGTGAAAAAGGCAGCACTTATTTACATAATACTGCTTGCAGCAGGGCTTATATATTCCTTTGTTTTATCAAATGCGCAGACAGCCGCAATGCCCGTAAGCAAAAAAAACATAGTAATTGACGCAGGGCATGGCGGATATGACCCCGGTAAGGTTGCGGCGGACGGTACGCAGGAGAAGGGAATAAACCTCAGTATTGCGCAGCATTTGGCAGGGAATATGCGGCAGGGCGGTGCAAATGTTACCATGACAAGGACAGATGACGAGGCACTTTCCGAAAACAAGCGTGAGGACTTAAAATACAGGGCGGAGTTTGCGGCAGATACCAATACTGATTTATTTATCAGCATACATCAGAACTCATTTCCGCAGGAGAGCGTGCATGGTGCGCAGGTCTTTTACAAAAAGGACTCCGAAAGCGGCAAGGCGCTTGCTATCTGCATACAAAAGCGGCTGAAAGAGGTTGCCGATATGGGCAATACACGTATGCCAAAGGCAGACGGCAGCTATTATGTGCTGAAAAACAGCAAAATACCGTCGGTTATTGTGGAATGTGGCTTTTTATCCAACAACGACGAGCGCAGCAGGCTGCTTAACCAGAAATACAGGGAGCATATAGCGTGGGCGGTATATATGGGTGTGCTGGATTACTACGGAGAGGGCGAGGCATAGGTATATAAAATAAGTTTTATTTGTCATTTATTGCATAAATTAGCATAAAAATACTTGACATATTAAAGCTGATGTGGTAAAATCATCACTAATCAGATAAATTTAGGTGTTGATTGAGATACAAGCTTAATTGAACGAGTTTACAGAGAGCCGTTGTTCGCTGCAAGACGGTAACGTCGCTTTTAAGTCTATCCCTCAGGAGCCGTTGACCTGAAACTAAAGTAGGGCTGACCGGGGTGTCCCGTTACAGGCAAAAGCTTGTTAGAGCTTAATGAGCGGTGTGCAGTAATGTATATCGGAAATAAGGGTGGTAACACGTATATAATCCTCGTCCCTGATAATTTTAATCGGGTACGGGGTTTTTTTATTATTAAAGATTATTGCAATATAATGGGTATTGTTGTATAATAAACTATGTATGTACAGCAAATAATTTTCAGGAAGGATGACCGTAATGAACAGACACGTATTGTCAATACTGGTTGAAAACCAGGCGGGTGTACTCAGCAGGGTAACGGGTCTTTTTTCAAGACGTGGCTATAATATTTCAAGCCTTAGTGTTGACGTTACAGAGGAAGTGGAACGCTCACGAATAACCGTTGTGGTATTTTGTGATGATATGATTATCGAGCAGATTAAAAAACAGGTTGATAAGCTTGTTGATGTTGTCAGAGTTGTTGAGCTTAAGCCCGAAAGAGCGGTTTTCAGAGAGCTTGCCTTAATCAAGGTTGAGTGCGACAGAAAAACAAGAGCTGAAATTTTCAGCATTGTGGATACTTTCAGAGCTAAGGTTATTGATGTTGCAAGCGAAACAATCACTATTGAAATTACAGGCGACCAGACCAAGATTGCAGCATTTATTGCCGTTATTGAGGACTATGGCATAAAGGAGATTGTAAGAACAGGTCTTACAGGTCTTTGCAGAGGCAACAATCCAATCCAAAAGCATAAATTATGCGAGTAATAACAAACGCTATATAAGGCCAAGGCGGTCTTTATATTATAAACTAATTAACTATTTTATTTTTCAGGAGGCAATGAAAAATGGCAAATGCAAAAATTTTCTATCAGGAAGATTGTAACTTAAGCTTATTAAATGGCAAGACAGTGGCTATCATCGGCTACGGCAGCCAGGGTCACGCTCATGCGCTTAACCTTAAGGAGTCAGGTGTAAACGTAATCATCGGTCTTTACGAGGGCAGCAAGAGCTGGGCTAAGGCTGAGGCACAGGGTCTTACAGTTATGACAAGTGCAGAGGCTGCTAAGGCTGCTGATATTATCATGATTCTTATTAACGATGAAAAGCAGGCTGCTCTTTACAAGGAGTCCATCGAGCCTAACCTTGAGCCAGGCAATATGCTTATGTTCGCTCATGGCTTCAACATTCACTTTGGTCTTATCAACCCACCAAAGGACGTTGACGTTACCATGATTGCTCCTAAGGGCCCTGGTCATACAGTAAGAAGCGAGTATCAGGCTGGTAAGGGTGTTCCTTGTCTTATCGCTGTTGAGCAGGACGCTACAGGTCAGGCACAGGATATCGCACTTGCTTATGCTTTAGGTATCGGCGGCGCAAGAGCTGGTGTTCTTGAAACTACTTTCAGAACAGAGACAGAGACTGACCTCTTTGGTGAGCAGGCTGTACTTTGCGGCGGTGTTTGTGCACTTATGCAGGCTGGTTTTGAGACTCTTGTTGAGGCTGGTTATGACCCAAGAAACGCTTACTTTGAGTGTATCCATGAGATGAAGCTCATCGTTGACCTTATCTACCAGAGCGGTTTTGCAGGTATGAGATATTCTATCTCTAACACAGCTGAGTACGGTGACTACATCACAGGTCCTAAGATTATCACAGAGGATACAAAGAAGGCTATGAAGAAGATTCTTTCCGATATTCAGGACGGTACATTTGCTAAGGAGTTCTTACTTGATATGTCAAATGCAGGCGGTCAGGTACACTTCAAGGCTATGAGAAAGCTTGCTGCTGAGCATCCATCAGAGGTTGTAGGCGCTGACATTAGAAAGCTTTACAGCTGGAGCGATGAGGATAAGCTTATCAACAACTAATAAACGATTATACATAGTAATATAGGGCGGCTTAATCGCCGCCCTGTTTTAAATTTTAAGGAGGGCAATGTGGAAAAGGTAACTATTTTTGACTCTACATTAAGAGATGGAGCACAGGCTGAGGGTGTATCTTTTAGTGTAGAGGACAAAATTAAAATAGTAAAGGCTATCGACAAGCTGGGTGTCAGCTACATTGAGGCAGGCAACCCCGGCTCTAACCCAAAGGATTTGGAGTTTTTTGAGCGTGTAAAGTCGGTAGAGCTTAAAAATACTAAAATTGCTGCCTTTGGAAGCACAAGACGGAGAGGCATTTCACCCTCGGAGGACGGAAATGTACAGGCTTTACTGGGGGCAGGTGTGGATACGGTTGCTATATTCGGTAAGTCATGGGACTTTCACGTTACTGACATAATCAATGCAACTCTCCAGGAAAATATTGAAATGATTTATGACACCATATCTTACCTTAAGGAACAGGGTAAGGAGGTTGTATTTGACGCAGAGCATTTTTATGACGGCTATAAAAATAATCCCGAGTATGCCCTCAAAACTCTGGACGCAGCCGTTCAGGCGGGTGCCGACTGCCTTTGCCTTTGCGATACAAACGGCGGTACCTTCCCAAATGAGATTTATGACATAACAAAGCTCGTTTGTGACAGGTTTGATATAACTGTGGGTGTGCATGCACATAACGACTGTGGCATGGCGGTTGCAAATACCGTTATGGCTGTAAGGGCGGGTGCAAGGCACGTGCAGGGTACAATGACGGGCTTTGGCGAAAGATGCGGCAACACCAATCTTTCAACCGTAATACCAAACCTGCAGGTCAAGCTCGACTATGAGTGTATTCCGCCCGAAAATATGACGGAGCTTACACACATAGCAAGAGAGGTAAGCGAAATTGCTAACCTCAAATTAAGCGACAGGGAGCCGTTTGTAGGCAAAACCGCTTTTGCACATAAGGGCGGTATGCACATTGACGGCGTATGCAAAAACAGCAAAAGCTTTGAGCATATCGACCCCGCCGTTGTGGGTAATGAAAGAAAATTCCTCACAAGCGAGGTTGCAGGCAGAACAACTATCCTCTCCATGATTCAGAAGATAGCGCCTAATATTGAAAAGAACTCTCCCGAAACCACCAAAATTATTGACAGGCTGAAGGAGCTTGAATATGAGGGCTATCAGTTTGAGGGCGCAGAGGGCGGCTTTGAGTTGGTAATACGTAAGGAGCTTGGCAAGTATAAGCCGTTTTTCGAGCTTGAAACTTTTAAGATTATCGGCGAGCACCCCACAGAGGGCAATACGCAGACCGCAACTGCAATGATTAAGGTATCTGTTGACGGTAAAAAGGAGATTACCGCTGCAGAGGGTGACGGCCCTGTCAATGCGCTTGATAAGGCACTCAGAAAGGCGCTTGAGGTATTTTATCCAAACCTTGCCGACGTACACCTTACAGATTATAAGGTGCGTGTGCTTGACAGTACTTCGGCTACTGCATCAAAGGTAAGAGTTCTTATTGAGTCCTCTGACGGTGATGACAGCTGGACAACTGTCGGCGTGTCAAAGGATATTATCGAGGCAAGCTGGACAGCACTTGTGGACTCTATTGAGTATAAGCTCATTAAGGATATAGAAAAAAAGTTTAAACAATTTTTATAAAAAACAGGAGGAACAACTACTATGGGTATGACTATGACTCAGAAAATTTTAGCAGCTCATGCAGGTCTTGAGTCTGTTAAGGCAGGTCAGCTTATTGAAGCAAAGCTTGACATTGTACATGGCAATGACGTTACAACACCTGTTGCCATTAAGGAATTTAACAAAATCGGTGTGGACAAGGTTTTTGATGAAAAGAAGGTAACCATTGTTCCCGACCACTTTACACCAAACAAGGATATTAAATCAGCAGAGCACTGCAAGATGGTAAGAGAGTTTGCACATGACAAGTGTGTAAAGAACTATTTTGAGGTAGGTCAGATGGGTATTGAGCACTGCTTACTTCCAGAGGCAGGTCTTGTTGTTCCCGGTGATGTTGTTATCGGTGCGGATTCACATACTTGTACTTACGGCGCTTTAGGTGCTTTCTCAACAGGCGTTGGCTCAACTGATATGGCTGTTGGTATGGCAAGAGGCGTTGCATGGTTCAAGGTTCCGGCAGCACTTAAATTTGTCCTTAAAAACAAGCCAGCCGAGTGGGTAAGCGGTAAGGATATTATTTTACATATTATCGGTATGATTGGCGTTGACGGCGCACTTTACAAGTCAATGGAGTTTGCTGGCGACGGCTTACAGTACCTTTCAATGGACGACCGTTTCACAATTGCCAACATGGCTATTGAGGCAGGCGGCAAGAACGGTATCTTCCCTGTTGATGAAAAGACAATGGAGTATGTAAAGGAGCATTACAATACCGAGCTTAACAAGGAGTATACGGTATTTTAGGCTGACGAGGACGCAGAGTATGACGAGGTTTATGAAATTGACCTTTCAACACTTCGCCCAACTGTTTCATTCCCTCACCTTCCTTCAAATACAAAGACTATTGACGAGGCAAAGGGTCTTGATATTGACCAGGTTGTTATCGGCTCATGTACAAACGGCAGAATAAGCGACCTCAGAATTGCCGCTGAAATCCTTAAGGGCAAGAAGGTTAACCCTAACATCAGAGCTATCGTTCTTCCTGGTACTCAGAAGATTTACCTTCAGTGTATTGAGGAGGGTATCGCAAAGACCCTTGTTGAGGCAGGCTGTGTATTCTCAACACCTACCTGTGGTCCATGCCTTGGCGGTCACATGGGTATCCTTGCAAAGGGCGAAAAGGCTCTTTCAACCACTAACAGAAACTTTATCGGCCGTATGGGTCACCCAGAATCCTTTGTTTACCTTGCAAGCCCTGCTGTTGCAGCAGCTTCCGCTATAACAGGTAAAATTACAGACCCTGCTGATTTATAATATCGTAACAAAAGGAGAAAAATTATGGACGCAAAAGGAACAGTTTTCAAATACGGCGATAATATTGATACAGATGTTATTATCCCTGCAAGATACCTTAATTCATCCGACCCAAAGGAGCTTGCTGCTCATTGTATGGAGGATGCTATTCATTCAACAATTAAGTTTGCTGACAATGTAAAAGAGGGCGACATTATTGTTGCTGAAAAGAACTTTGGCTGCGGCTCATCAAGAGAGCATGCACCTATCGCTATTAAGGCAAGCGGCGTAAGCTGTGTAATTGCAAAGACCTTTGCAAGAATTTTCTACAGAAACGCAATCAATATCGGCTTACCTATCCTTGAATGTGAGGAGGCTGCTGATGATATTGAAATGGGTAACGAGGTTTCTGTTGATTTTTCAACAGGCGTTATCACAAACATCACAAAGAATAAGACCTATCAGGCAGAGCCATTCCCTGAGTTTATGCAGGAAATGTTTAAGGTTGGCGGTCTTGTTGAGCAGACAAAGGTTAAGCTTGGTTTGAAGTAATTATTATAATATATCCGAAAAGAGGTTTTTTAAAATGAATTTTAATCTTGCTGTTGTTGCAGGTGACGGTATCGGCCCAGAGGTTATGGCGCAGAATATTCTTGTGCTTAACGAGGTTGGTAAAAAGTTTGGACACACATTTAACTATACAGAGGTAAAGGGCGGCGGCTGTGCTATTGACGAGTTTGGCGAGCCACTCCCACAGCACACTATTGACGTTTGTAAGGCAAGCGACTCCGTACTGCTTGGTGCGGTAGGCGGCTGGCAGTGGGATACACTCCCAGGTGACAAGCGCCCAGAGAGAGCATTACTCGGTCTTAGAGGTGCACTTGGTCTTTACGCTAACTTACGTCCTGCTACACTCCATGACGCTTTAAAGGACGCTTGTCCTCTTAAGCCTGAGCTTGTTAAGGACGGCGTTGACATTATGGTTGTACGTGAGCTTACAGGCGGTATGTACTTTGGCGAAAAGGGCAGAAAGCAGACAGATATGGGCGAGGCAGCTTACGATGTTGAGCAGTACTCCGTAAAAGAGGTTGAGAGAATTACAAGGACTGCTTTTGATATTGCCATGAAGCGTAATAAGCACGTAACTAACGTAGATAAGCAGAACGTGCTTGAGTCCTCAAGACTTTGGAGAAGCGTTGTGCTTGACGTTGCTAAGGACTATCCTGAGGTTACACTTGACCACCTTTATGTAGATAACGCATCAATGCAGCTTATTATGCGTCCTACAACCTTTGACGTTATCGTAACAGGCAATATCTTCGGTGATATTCTCTCCGATGAGGCAAGCCAGATGACAGGCTCTATCGGTATGCTTCCATCTGCAAGCCTTGGCGAGGGCAGCCTTGGTATGTATGAGCCTGTACATGGCTCTGCACCTGATATTGCAGGTCAGGATATTGCTAACCCTATCGCTACTATCCTTTCAGGCGCTATGATGCTTAAATACAGCTTTGGTCTTTTAGACGAGGCTAAGTGCATTGAGGACGCTGTTACTAAGGTACTTAACGACGGTTACAGAACAGGCGATATTATGTCCGAGGGCATGAAGAAGGTTGGCTGTAAGGAAATGGGCAAGCTCATTATTGAAAGACTTTAATTAAAGATTTTATATACTTTTATGCCTGTTGTAAGTGTTTTTTATGACAGGCTAAAAGTCTATTAGGCTTAAAAAGCAGTGGAGTTTCCCTAATAACGATATTCAGTATAATTTATTAACGAAAACAAATCCCAGATGATTGACACATAAATAATAAAACTGGAGGAATAAAAATGATTAGTGACAGAGTAAAAAAAGGTCCAGATAAAACTCCTCACCGTTCCTTATTCAAGGCAATGGGCTATACAGATGAAGAATTATCAAGACCACTTATCGGTGTTGTAAATGCACAGAACGAAATTATCCCCGGTCATATTCACCTTGACAACATTGCAAAGGCTGTTAAGGCGGGTATCCTTGCGGCAGGCGGTACACCTATCGAGGTGCCTGCAATCGGCGTATGCGACGGTATTGCAATGGGTCATATAGGCATGCACTACTCACTGCCTACAAGAGAGCTTATTGCGGACTCCGTTGAGTGTCAGGCAACTGCTCACGCTTTTGACGGTCTTGTGCTTATACCTAACTGTGACAAGATTGTTCCTGGTATGCTTATGGCGGCAGCAAGGCTTAATATCCCTGCTATCGTATGCAGCGGCGGCCCTATGCTTGCAGGTACAATGGGCTGTGAAAAGCTTTCGCTTTCCAAAACCTTTGAGGCTGTAGGCGCTTATGAGGCCGGTCTTATTGATGATGCAAAGTTAAAGGAGTTTGAGAATAAGTCATGTCCAAGCTGCGGCTCATGCTCGGGTATGTACACAGCTAACTCCATGAACTGCCTTAGCGAGGTTATCGGTATGGCACTGCCCGGCAACGGCACAATCCCAGCCGTACTTGCTGACAGAATTGCACTTGCAAAGCACGCAGGTATGCAGATTATGAAGCTTGTTGAAAATGACGTTAAGCCTCGTGATATTATGAATGAAAAGGCATTTAAGAATGCCCTTACTATGGATATGGCTCTTGGCTGCTCCACAAACTCAATGCTCCACTTACCTGCAATTGCACATGAGGCAGGTGTTGAAATCAGCCTTGACTGGGCTAATGAGATAAGCTCAAAGACACCTAACCTTTGCCACCTTGCACCTGCAGGCTCTAACTACATTGAGGAGCTTAACATGGTGGGCGGTATTCCTGCTGTTATGAAGGAAATAAGCAAGCTCGGCTTACTGGAGCTTGACAACCCTACAGTTACACTTAAAACCGTAGGTGAAAATATTGCTCCTTTCGAGGGTGCAGACGGTAAGATTGTAAGGACTGTTGACAATCCATATTCAACAACAGGCGGTATTGCTGTATTAAAGGGTAATATTGCTCCTGACGGCTGCGTTGTTAAGAGGAGCGCAGTTGCTCCCGAAATGCTCAAGCACAGCGGCCCTGCAAGGGTATTTACCTCCGAGGAGGGTGCTATCAAGGCTATTTTCGGCGGCGAGATTAAGTCGGGTGATGTTGTTGTTATTACATACGAAGGCCCTAAGGGCGGCCCAGGTATGAGAGAGATGCTTTCTCCTACTTCCGCACTTGCAGGCATGAAGCTTGATAAGGAGGTTGCACTTATTACCGACGGTCGTTTCAGCGGTGCGTCAAGAGGTGCAAGTATCGGTCATGTTTCACCTGAGGCTGCTGCAGGCGGCAATATCGGTCTTGTAAGAGAGGGCGACATTATTGATATTGATATTAATGGCTGCACAATTAATGTAAGGGTAAGCGACGAGGAGCTTGCTGAAAGAAGAAAGACATGGGTTATCCCCGAGCCTAAGATTAAGACTGGCTACCTTGCAAGATACGCTAAGCTTGTAAGCTCTGCTGATAAGGGTGCGGTTTTGAATTAAGTGATTTTTGGTAAATTTGAGTTTATATTATATGCAAAGTAGGCGGGCGGATATAGAATCCGCCCCTACGTAACTCAGAATGGCATTGTTTCAATGTATACAAATTAGATGTTAGTGCGTTTGAACACCTTGTGTATAATATTAGTTAGCAAAAAAATCAATTAACGTTGTAATTGATATGTAGGGGCGGATTCCATATCCGCCCATTAATCCAGCATATCACCTAAACATTAATTTAATTGAAGGAGGAAATACAATGCTTATAAACGGTTCAGAAATTCTGGTTGAGTGCCTTAAAGAGCAGGGTGTTGACACTGTATTCGGTTACCCCGGCGGTGCGGTACTTAACATTTATGATGCACTCTATAAGCATCAGAATGAAATTAAGCACTACCTTACCTCACATGAGCAGGGTGCTGCACATGCGGCAGACGGCTATGCACGTGCAACAGGCAAGGTTGGTGTTTGTATAGCTACAAGCGGCCCTGGTGCCTGCAACCTTGTTACAGGTATTGCAACAGCTTATATGGACAGCGTGCCAATGGTTGCAATTACGGGTAACGTAGGTCTTAACTACCTCGGCAAGGACAGCTTTCAGGAGGTAGACATTACAGGCGTAACCATGCCTATTACAAAGCACAACTTTATTGTAAAGGACGTTACCAAGCTTGCAGATACAGTAAGACGTGCGTTTTACATTGCTAAAAAGGGTCGTCCGGGCCCTGTGCTTATTGATATTACAAAGGACGTTACCGCAGCTATGTGCGAGTACGAGCCACAGGCGCCTATCCCTATTCAGACACGTACTGAAACCATTACCGAGGAGGATATTGCCGCTGCATGTGAGCTTATCAAGGCGGCTAAAAATCCGTTCTTATACGTTGGCGGCGGTGCCATTATCTCTGGTGCAAGTGATGAGATAATCAAGTTTGTTGAAAATCAGGATATACCTGTATCCTGCTCTGCAATGGGTCTTGGTGCAGTGCCTGCAAGCCACCCTAAGTTTACGGGTATGATTGGTATGCATGGTACAAAAACCTCTAACCTGCTTGCTAACGAGTGCGACCTCTTTATTGCCATGGGCGCACGCTTCAGCGACAGAGTTGCAACAAACTTTTCAAAATTTGCGCCTAATGCAAAGGTTCTGCATATCGATATTGACCCTGCGGAAATCAATAAAAACATTATTGCTACGCAGTCCGTTATCGGTGATGTAAGGGAGATTGTAAGACGTCTTAACGAAAGACTTGCTCCTGCAAAGCGCCCCGACTGGAACGAAACGGTTGAAAAATATAAGGAAGAATATCCTAACCGCTATGACCATGACGGTACATTAAAGCCACAGTACATAATGGAGAGAATAAGCGCCCTTACAAACGGCGAGGCTATTGTTGTTACAGAGGTTGGACAGCATCAGATGTGGGCATGCCAGTTTATTAAGACTGAAAAGCCACGTCATTTCCTTACCTCTGGTGGTCTTGGCACTATGGGCTACGGTCTTGGCGCGTCTATCGGCGCAAAGGTTGGCTGCCCTGATAAGGTGGTATTCAATATTGCGGGTGACGGCTGCTTCTATATGAATAATATTGAGCTTGCAACTGCTGTTGCAAATGATGTGCCTATTATCGAGGTCGTTATCAATAACCACGTTCTCGGTATGGTTAGACAGTGGCAGGATTTATTCTACGATGCAAGATACTCCAACACTAACCTTGATAAGGCTACCGATTTTGTTAAGCTTGCAGAGGCTTATAAGTGCCTTGCATTTAACGTAACCAAGCCAGAGGAGGTTGACGATGCTATCCTCAAGGCTATTGAAAGTAAAAGACCATGCGTTATTAACTGCGAAATCGGCAGGGACGAAAAGGTATTCCCTATGATTCCTGCAGGCAAGGCGTGTGATGATATGATTACCCTTGATGATTATGAGGGAATGAATTAATTGATTTTTTGAGGCTGTTGATTGACAGCCTCTTTTAAATTAGAGTTTATACGACAACCACTATACTGAACACCAACTTGTAGGGGCGGATATTATCCGCCCGAATTTTAAACATATCACAATGGTTGACGGGCGGCAGGTTGCCGCCCCTACGGTAAATCCATACGTTATTGATTTGAATGTTGAGGTGTTAATTTACACAGCTAAACATTAATTTATATTAAATTACCCTTCAAATTATCCTGCATTTTAATTCATTCCCTTGTCAATTGCCTCCCACAAGCCATTGATATACGCCGCACCAAGAGCCCTGTCATACAGACCATAGCCCGGGCGTGCCTGCTCTCCCCAAATCATTCTGCCATGGTCGGGGCGCACATAAACGTCGGGGCAGGTATCTTAAATTGCCCTCATAATTTCGTACATATCAAGGTCGCCGTCAGTGGAAAGGTGCGACGCCTCTCTGAATTTTTTATCCCCCAAATGCTTTACATTTCTTACGTGCACGCAGGCAACCCTGTCCATTTTGCCGAAATGCCTTATAATTTCGGGTATATTATTATCCCTGTCAGAGCCGAGTGAGCCTGAGCACAGACACAGTGAGTTTGAGGGGCTGTTCACCATATTCACGATAATATCAAAGTCCTTCAGTGAGTGCGCAATTCTTGGCAGTCCAAACAGCGGCCATGCAGGGTCGTCGGGGTGTACTGCCATTTTTACGCCGCATCTTTCGCAGGCAGGTATAACCGCCTCCAGAAAATACTTATAATTCTCCCTCAGCTTTTCATCATCAATATCCTTGTATATTTCAAGTGTTTTTTCAAGCTCCGACAGCCTGTCTGCCTCCCAGCCGGGCAGGGTAAAGCCGTTGCTGTTCTTTATGGTATTTTCAACTATTTTAAGCGGCGTCATGCCCTTTAGCTGCTCATCGTCATAGTAAAGCGCCGTTGAGCCGTCGCCTACGGGATAGGCAAGGTCGGTGCGCAGCCAGTCAAATACGGGCATAAAGTTATATACAATCACCTTTACGCCGTATTTTGACAGATTTTCAACCGTCTTAATGTAGTTTTGTATATACTCATCTCTTGACGGCAGACCCATTTTTATATCCTCGTGTACATTCACGCTTTCAATAACCTCTGCCTCAAGTCCGCTCTCGTTTACGTGGCGGATATAGTCGGCAACAGCCTTTTCCTCCCATACCTCGCCTGCGGCATAGTTGTCAAGTACGCCCATAATGCCACTGCAGCCGGGTATCTGTCTTATCTGCGAGAGGGTAACGCTGTCATTACCCTCGCCGTACCACCTTAAAGTCATTTTCATATCAGTTTCCTCCTAGTATCCGAGTATATTCGGTAAAAATGTTGATACCGCAGGCACAAAGGTTACAAGCATAAGCACCGCAAATATTACCGCATAATACGGCAGCAGCGGTTTTATAACCCTCTCAAGCTTAGTGCCTGCAACACGCACGCCCACAAACAGAATATTGCCCACAGGCGGTGTAATTGTGCCTATGCAGAGGTTGTACACAAGCATTATGCCAAACTGTATTGCGCTCATGCCAAAGCTTTCGCATACAGGCAGAAAAATAGGCGTAAAAATAAGGATTGCGGGAGTGATGTCCATAAAAGTACCCACAAAAAGCAGTATTACATTTATAATAAGAAGAATTACGTATTTGTTGCTGCTTATGCTTAAAAGTGCCTGTGATATTGCCGCAGGTATGCCCGTAAAAGCCATAACCCATGCCATTGCGCTTGACACACCTATAAGAAAGACGATAATGCCTGTTGTTTCGGCGCTGGCACGTATAATGTCATATAAATCCCTTACTCTGATTGTTTTGTATATAAAGGAGAGGATAAGGCTGTACACAACCGCTACAACCGAGCCTTCTGTTGCGGTAAAAACACCTCTTATTATGCCGCCTATTACAATAACTATAAGCAAAAGTGAGGGGAGTGCGTCAATTAAAATTTTAAGTGCAGAGCGAAAGTCAGTATTTTCACCCGACTTGTAGCCAAATTTTCTTGCCATAATAAGGGCGGTGAGCATACAGCCAAGTCCCCACAGTATGCCTGGAACATAACCAGCCATAAACAGTGCCGCAACGGACGTGCCGCCGCTTACAAGCGAATAGGTAATAAGCGTGTTGCTTGGCGGTATGAGCAGACCTGTGGGTGCGGTTGCAATATTTACTGCGGCAGAATAGCTTTTGTCATAGCCCTCCTCGTCCTCAATAGGGCCTATAATTGAGCCCATGGCAGACGCCGCTGCCACGCCCGAGCCGGATATTGCGCCAAAAAGCATATTGGCTATTGAGTTGGTCTGCGCAAGCGAGCCGGGTACCTTGCCTGTGAGCAGCTTTGCAAAGTTAATAAGCCTTACGGCAATACCGCCCCTGTTCATAATATTGCCTGCCAGTATAAAAAATGGTATTGCAAGCAGCGTAAATACCGATATGCCCGAGAATGTCCTCTGCGCACAGGTAAGCACCGCCGCATTAAAGTCCATTATGGGTATAACCGACAGCAGCGAGGAAAAGCCTATCGCCGCCGCAATAGGCACGCCTGCCGCAAGCATTATAACAAGTGTAACTGCGATAATAAGACCGCATAAAAGCGCTATGCTCATTTTGTATCACCGCCCTTTAAAATATTTATTATATTCATTATGCCGTAAATAACGGTCAGTATGCCGCTTACGGGCAGAGCCGCATAAACATAGCTCATGGGTACGCCAAGCGAGGCGGTTATCTGTGTTGCTGTCAGCCTTGTAATTGATATGCCGCCGTAAATAAGCACAAGTGCGGCAAAGGCGGTTACAAGCACCTCGGCAACAAGTGATAGTGTCAGTTTTGCCCTGCCCTTAAACTTATCTGCAAAATAGCTCATGCGCATGTGCTCCCTTTTGCCGAATACAAGCGCCGCCGCAAAGAGTGCAAGCCATGTAAAGGCATAGGTCAGCAGCTCCTCAGAAACCGTACTCGGTCTTGAAAATACGTATCTTGTTACAATCTGATACGTGCCTACAAGCACCATAAGTGAAAACAGCACAAGGCATATTATTTCAAGCGTTTTGTCCATATATTTCTTCAGCGTTATCATTCTGTTCCACCTGCTTTCCTGTTTGCCTGCTGTATTCTCTCATATATAGGTGCCAGCTTTGGATTTTCGCTCAGCAGCTCCTCGTGCAGCGGCAGTACCTTTTGTCTGAATTTGTCAACGTCGGGATATATAAACTCAACACCCATTGCCTTTGCCTGCGCCCTTGCCTTTTCGGTCTGCACAGCCCATTCGGCACGCTCCACCCTTGTACACTCCTCGGCGGCGGCGTCAAATACGGAACGCTCGTCCGTAGGCAGTGAGTCAAGAAAGCGCACATTGCCTATAAGCATATCGGGCACCATCTGATGCTCGTTATAGGTGTAATACTTTGCCACCTCGCCATGCTTGTTGTTGGTGAGTGCAAACTCGTTATTCTCGGCACCGTCAATTACCTTCTGCTGTATTGCGGTGTACACATCGCCGAAGTTCATAGGGGACGCCGCCGCACCAAATGCCTTCATCATTTTTATATTGGTAGGGCTTGCCTGCACCCTTATCTTCTTACCCTTTAAATCCTCGGGGGTATTTATCGGGGTGGTGGCATAAAAGCTCCTTGTGCCTGCGTCAAGCCATGCAACCGCCTCAAAGCCCGACTCCCTTGTGGAGGTGAATATTCCCTGCATAAGCTCCTTATCCTCCATTACGGAATGGTAAACTTCCGTAGAGTTGAAAAGGTAGGGTATCGAAAATATCTGGTAGATATTGTCAAAGGTTTCAAGGTTGCCTGTGCTTGCAACGGCAAAGTCAACCGCACCAGTCTGCACAAGCTCTATTGCCTTTACAGACGGCCCCAACAGCTCGTTAGGAAAAATCTGTACGTCGTATTTGTCGCCCAGCCTGTCCTCAATATATTTCTCGTATGCCATAAGACCTATGTGGTCGGGATGCTCCGCCGACTGCGAGTGTGCAATACGCACTATCCTTTTGCCGCCTGTTATGTTGCAGGCGCTAAGACTTAGCGAAAGCATAGCTGTCAGCATACACAGCCCTGTACGTTTTAAAAACTTTTTCATAGCTGTATCTCCTTGTATTTTTTTATTATTTTTGCCGATATGGTTAAAATAATACGCATACTTTTACACATTGTGGTGGATAAAATGTGGGTAAAATTGTGGAAAAGTGCTTGTCAAATTTTTTTTTGTCAGTAATCAAGCACCGTTGGAGCATTGTGTATAATTTTGTGGATAAAGTCTATTGACATACTATATCTTGTGGTGATACAATAGATTTTACACGAAATATAGTATTTGTATTGCCATATATAGGGGTTCATTATAACATAAATACTATGAGAAAAGGGAGGTAATGGATATGGCGGATATGGAAAATGTGTTTATAATTAAAAAGGACGGTACTCTGGAGAGCTTTGACGCAGCCAAAATTATAAAGGCTGTTACAAAGTCTGCAAACAGAGTTATGTATACATTTACAAAGGACGAATACGACAGCATTGTTGACCATATTACAAGCGGTATTGCAAGGGCAGGCATGCAGCAGATACCAATACAAACAATGCACAACCTTGTTGAAAGCGCACTGGAGGATATTGAGCCTAAGGTTGCAAAAAGCTACAAGGACTACCGCAACTATAAAAAGGACTTTGTGCACATGCTTGATGACGTTTATCAGAAGGCACAGTCCATTATGTATATAGGCGATAAGGAAAACTCTAACACCGACTCCGCACTTGTTGCAACAAAGAGGAGCCTTATCTATAACCACCTTAACAAGGAGCTTTATCAGAAATTCTTTTTAACAACAGAGGAAAAGCAGGCTTGCAGGGACGGATATATCTACATACACGATATGTCAGCAAGACGTGATACAATGAACTGCTGTCTTTTTGATATGGAAAACGTGTTAAAGGGCGGCTTTGAAATGGGTAACCTCTGGTATAACGAGCCAAAGACGCTCCCTGTTGCCTTTGACGTTATAGGCGACGTGGTTTTATCCACCGCAAGCCAGCAGTACGGCGGCTTTACCGTACCCGAGATTGATAAAATTTTAGCGCCATACGCACAGAAGAGCTACGATAAATATTATGAGGAAATAAAGGACTACGTGCTTTACACCAAGGGCGGCGAGCTTGATAAAAAGGACGAGGAATATATTGATGCACAGGCTGTCAAAAAGGTAAAAAGAGAGTTTGAGCAGGGTTTTCAGGGGCTTGAATACAAGCTCAACTCTGTTGGCTCATCAAGGGGCGACTATCCTTTTATCACAATTACCTTAGGTCTTGCAAAGGACCGTTTCGGCAAAATGGCAGCAATCACCGCACTTGACGTACACAGAGAGGGACAGGGCAAAAAGGATAATAAAAAGCCTGTGCTTTTCCCTAAGATTGTATTTTTATATGATGAAAAGCTGCATGGCGAGGGCTGTGAGCTGCACGACGTATTTGAGGCAGGTCTTGCATGCTCTGCAAAGACAATGTATCCAGACTGGCTCAGCTTATCGGGCGACAGCTACGTTGCAAAGGCTTATCAGAAATACGGCGTTGTAATTAGTCCTATGGGCTGTCGTGCTTTTCTTTCGCTTTGGTTTGAAAGGGGCGGTATGCAGCCTGCTGATGAAAATGACAAGGCTATTACCGTAGGTCGTTTCAACCTTGGCGCAATCAGCCTGCATCTGCCTATGATACTTGCAAAGGCAAGGGCAGAAAGCAGGGATTTCTACGAGGTGCTTGACTACTACCTTGAAATGATAAGAAATCTGCATAAAAAGACTATCGACTATCTCGGCGAGATGAAGGCATCAACTAACCCTCTTGCTTACTGCGAGGGTGGCTTCTACGGCGGTCATCTCAAGCCTTCGGATAAAATCAAGCCTCTGCTCAAGGCATGTACAATCAGCTTTGGCATTACCGCACTTAATGAGCTGCAGGAGCTTTACAATCAGAAAAGCCTTGTTGAGGACGGTCAGTTTGCCCTTGAGGTTATGGAGTACATCAACAAAAAGGTTGAGCAGTACAAGAAAGAGGACGGCATACTTTACGCACTCTACGGCACGCCTGCCGAGAGCCTTTGCGGTCTGCAGGTAAAGCAGTTCAGAAAGAAATACGGCATTATTGAGCACGTTTCCGACAGGGAGTATGTTTCAAACAGCTTCCACTGCCACGTGTCCGAGGATATTACGCCTATTCAGAAGCAGGACCTTGAAAAGCGTTTCTGGAATTTGATGAACGGCGGTAAAATACAGTATGTAAAGTATCCTATCGACTACAATACCGACGCTATCAAAACTCTTATTTACAGGGCTATGGATATGGGCTTTTACGAGGGCGTAAACCTTTCGCTTGCTTACTGTGATGACTGCGGACATCAGGAGCTTGATATGGACGTATGCCCTAAGTGCGGCAGCAAAAACCTCACCAAAATTGACCGTATGAACGGCTATTTAAGCTATTCAAGGGTAAATGGCGACACGCGTCTTAACGATGCAAAAATGGCTGAAATTGCCGACAGAAAGAGTATGTAAAGGACTAAGTTTGGAAAATGAGATACCACAATATTACACATGACGATATGCTTAACGGCGAGGGACTCAGGGCAGTGCTGTGGGTTGCAGGCTGCACCCACCACTGCGAAAACTGCCATAATCCCATAACGTGGGACATAAACGGCGGTATACTTTTTGATGACGCTGCGGAAAGGGAGCTTTTTATCGAGGGTGGTAAGGGCTACATAAGCGGCATAACCTTCAGCGGCGGCGACCCTCTCCACCCCGATAACAGGGACGAGGTAACCCGCCTTGCAAAAAAATATAAGGAGAAATATCCTAATAAAAATATCTGGCTTTATACGGGCTTTCTTTGGGAGGCTGTAAGCAATCTGCCTGTAATGCAGTATGTTGACGTGCTTGTTGACGGCAGATTTGTTGAGGAGCTTAAGGACCCACAGCTCCACTGGAGGGGCAGCAGCAACCAGAGGATAATTGATGTACAGGCGGCTCTTGAAAAGGGCGAGGTTGTGCTATATAACTATGAATAAGGAGAGCGTATGGAGCCTGATTTTAGTACACAAATTTATTATGACGATATAGAATTTAAAAAATATGCCAAAGTGCTTACTAAGGACTATAAGAGTGGCAAAAAGGGAGTTGCTGTGGTTTACGCCCTGTTTTTGGCGTTTCTTAAGGTAAGTCTTAGATATGCTGATAATTATGGAATATGGTTTGATGTTATATTCTATCTTGCTGTTGCTGGTTGTGTGTTTTTTTGGTTTTACCATAAAAAACGACTTGATAAAAAGCTTAATAAAAAGCTTGAGGTATGCTTTGTGAGAGAGGGCACACTTACAATTTATAAATTTTATAAAACAAACTTTACAGCTATTGATTGCTGGAAGGCAAAATCAGCAAAAGTTAATTATGCTATTCCTGATTTGGTTCCGAATGGGTACGTGGCCATACATAAAATAGAGTGTCCTTATTACAATATAAACCGTATGTATGAAATTAATGAAAATTTTTATATCGAGGTTGGTGAATCATTGTATTCCATAAAAAAGAAAAATTGCAGCGATGGTTTAATTAATTTTTTAGAAGATTTGAAAGATAGAATAGGTACGTGATATGGAAAATATATTGTTTGCTAAGTTAA
The DNA here is from genome assembly GCA_902495025.1 of uncultured Eubacteriales bacterium. GTDB lineage: Bacteria > Bacillota > Clostridia > Lachnospirales > CAG-274 > CALWRD01. The sequence continues at coordinate 2,882 of CABUWB010000002.1, read as the reverse complement.
GAGAGGGTGCAAAAATCCCCCAAAGAGATATTTGGAATGCAGGGCTTGACATCTATCCCTGCTTTGATGAGGATTACATGGTTATTCCTCCGCACGAAACAAGGCTTGTGCCTACGGGCATAGCAAGCGTTATTCCTGTTGATTACTATATTCAGATACAGGAGAGAGGCTCCAGCGGCAGCAAGGGTATTAAGTACAGCGCAGGTGTTATCGACTCGGGCTATAGGGGCGAGTGGTTTCTTGCAACCACAAACTGCAATAATAAGCCCGTTGTTATACTGAAAGAGGATATTAATACCCTGCCCGAAAGCTTTAAAAGCCTTATTGAGGAAACAATTATTGTTTACCCTTATTCAAAGGCGCTTTTTCAGGGCATAGTGCATAATGTGCATAATGAGCTGGGCGTGGAGGAAATTCCCGCAGATAAAATTGCAGATTATCCGTCCGAAAGAGGCGGCGGTAAGCTCGGCAGCAGTGGTAAGTAAATAACTCTCTTCAAAACATTATTAAGTTTTTCGTAAAATGATTGACATAATTTTAAATGTATAATGATAATACGAAAGTACGACTTATAGATGTTTTGGAGGTGAGATATATGGCAACCAAGAGTATGTTAAAGGATATAGCAATAAAGAATAATAAGTTCGGCTTGGAGTTTGCCAATGCGCTGGAGAGGGCAGCGGAAGAATCCGAAACTTTATCTGAAAAGGAAGAAACAAAGGTAAACTGCATAGAGATAATCGGTGATAAAATTAAGGGATTTTTTGGTGTAATCTAATAATACAAAGTTAGTTTTGATACAATAAAAGGTACTGTGTTTTGCAGTACCTTTTTTAATATCATTTAATAATTTCAACAGGCAGGTTTACAGTTATTTCGGTACCTATATCAAGCTTACTTTCGAGCTTAATTGTGCCATGGTAGTAATTAACCACATGCTTTACTATGGCAAGACCAAGTCCCGTACCTGCGGTTTTTTTGCTCCTGCCCTTATCCACACGATAAAAGCGCTCAAACACTCTTGCCTTGCTGTCGGCAGGTATGCCTATGCCGGTATCACTTACGGTAAGGGTAAACACCTCATCGCCTGCTGCGGTAACGGTAACGCTGCCGTTTGGCTTATTATACTTTACGGCATTTACAATAAGGTTATTTGCAAGCTGATACAGCTTTTTATAGTCAGCCTTAACGCAGATATTGCCGCAGCTTGAATAAAGAGAGATATTTTTCTCCTGTGCCATTGGCTCAACGCTGTTAAAAATGTCCCTTATAAGCAGGGATATGCTTACAGGGCTTTCGCTTTCGGCATTGGAGCCGCTTTCAAGCCTTGAAATGGTAAGTATATCGTTAATAAGTCCCGTCATATTTGCAGCCTCGTTTTTAATGCGCTGCAAAAATTCATCTTTCTGCTCGTCGCTGTATTTTATACCTGAGGTCAGCAGCTCAGCATAGCCCTGTATTGAGGTAATGGGCGTTTTCAGCTCATGCGAGGCATTGGAGAAAAACTCCTGCCGCATACTCTCTGCCTCCCTGTCCTTTGTTACCTCGGGCATAAAGATAATTGCGCCGTTGCCTGCGTATTTAAAGCTGCCTGTGTTTACCTTGTTTATCAGTATGTTAAAAATACGTCCTCTTGAATCGGTAATATCAAAGCTCTGCTCTATGCCTGTATTGAATGCCGCCTCAATACCCTGTGAGATAAGTATATTCTGCGTATAATACAGTATGCTTTTGCCCGAGCCTCTGCTCTTGCAGTCCAGTATTTCCATAGCCGCCTTATTTATAATCATTACATTCTGCTTTTCGTCAAGCAGAATAAGACCCTCCTGCATATTGTCGAGTATATAGTTGGTCTTTTTCTTTTCAAAATGAATATCCTCAATTGTTTTTTCAACATTTTTGGACAGCGTGTTTATTGCGTCTGTCAGTGTGTTTATCTCATCATAGCGGCATTTTTCAATATTGATTGCGTTGTTGTAGCTTTTGGTTTTGGAAAGGGTGTTGCATATTTCGGTAAGCGGCTTTGTAATATCGTTTGAAAGCCGCCTTGAAAGCAGCATGGAAAGCACAAGCACAACTGCACACGTAAGCAGAATTGCAGGTACAAGCGAGCCTGCAAAGTACAGCTTGCCCTTATACGGGTCAGAAAGCCTTATGACGTACTTTCCGTTTGAGGAAAGCACCGCCGCATACATAAGTTCTGTGCCAAGCGTAGTGGAGTAGCGTATGTTTGTACCCTGTCCGTCATTTATGGCACTCTGTACCTCGGGTCTTGAAAGGTGGTTGTCCTTATCCATATCTGCAGCAGATGCCATTGTGTCGGCTATAACACGTCCGTCGGTGCGGATAATGGTAATTCTCGTATTGGCGGCAAGTATGGCGTCAATCTCCTTTGCCTGCTTTTCAATATCTCCGCTGTAGTCAAGGCTGTGGTCAATTATGTGTACGGTGTCAAGCAGGTGCTGCTCCGTCTGTTTAAGGTTAAAGCCTGCATAAATATAGCAGAATACGGTACTGACTATGGCAAGGCAGACTACCGTAATAATAAGATAGCCCTTTAAAACTGCATTTTTCATAGCTCTCCTCCGTTACTCGTCCGTTGCCCTGTAGCCCATGCCCCTTACGGTTTTGATATATTCGCAGTATTCGCCGAGCTTCTGGCGCAGGGTACGTATATGTATGTCAACGGTGCGGGTTTCGCCCGTATACTCATAGCCCCAAATCTTGTTTAAAAGCTCGTTTCTCGATACCACCCTGTGGCTGTTTTCCACAAGATATTTTAAAAGCTCATATTCCTTTAATGTAAGGGTAATGCGCTCATCACCTGCAAGCACCTCGCCCGTATCGGAGTTTATGGTAAGGCTGCCCATGGTTATAAGCGG
>CABUWB010000001.1 GCA_902495025.1 uncultured Eubacteriales bacterium | reverse complement strand
GTGGCCTTGGTAAAAGCAAAGGTACACAGCATACTTGCAAAGTAAATTGCAAGTATCATAATAACGCAGTAAAGCACAATGCCCCAGTTGACAGAGGAAAAGCTGTCGATATTATACACATTAAAAAACAGATATGACGGTATACCGACATTAAAAACAAGCTTATTTGCCTTTTTCAGAAATTCATCATCGTAAAAGCCAATCTTTTTAAGCTGATAACCCAGTACAATAACAAGAATAATGGGCAAAACCGAATTTGCCGCAAAAATTAAAGTATCCATATATAAACTCCTTTCACATTTTTTAAGTATATCAGCATTATCCGCAAAAAGCAACACCTATATATTTCTGAAAATATTGCATATTTATACAAAATATGTTATTATTATGGTGAAGTAAATAAAATTATGAGGGGGAAATCACAAAATGAATGAAGAAAACAACTTTCAGCAGGAACAGGACGAGCTAATAAGCGGTACACCACAGTACACTACAACACAGCCCTTTGACGAGGAAATGTCAAACCCTGTTTTAGGCTTTGTAGGTGCGGTAATAGGCTCACTGCCCGGCTGTGTACTTTGGCTTATACTTGGCAGGGTAGGCTTTATTGCAGGCATAGCAGGCTTTGCAATTATGATGGGCGCTATGTTTCTTTACCGCAAATTTGGCGGTGGTCTTGAAAAGGGCGGTATGATTATATGTGCCATTGTTACCATAATTATGATTTTTTGCACTAACTGTGCCGATTACGGTATATCGGTTTATAAGCTCCTTACCGACGCAGGCTATGTTGTTTCCGCAGGTGAAATTGTTATGATGCTGCCAAGCATTATTACTGACTCGGAAATTATAGGCGGCTTTATACTCAATCTTCTTGTCGGCTACGGTCTTACCGCCCTGTCATGCAGAAGGCTTTTTATATAATTTATCAAATACAAAAAACGGCACATTTAAGCGCCGTTTTTATTTTTATTCTATAAACGCAATTCATTATTTCCCGTAAACGTCCTGCCGTCAAGGTAGGCAAGCACGCCGTCCTTAAATTCAAAGCTAAGACTGTACGCATAAAGCGCCTGATGCTTAAACCGCTTTGTCCTTTTGCCGCCGTACTTTACATCACCTGCAAGCGGATGACCTATCGAGGCAAGCGCCGCCCTTATCTGGTGTGTTCTGCCCGTAACAAGCGTTACCCTTACAAGCGTATAGCCGTTTTCATACTTAACAGGCTCATATATTGTTATTGCCCTGTCACCCTCACTGCCAAGCGTAACCTTATTATCCGCACCCTTTTTCTGCCTTGTATCAACCCTGCCTGCCGTTTTTATTTCACCCTCGGCAACGGCAAGATATATCTTTTTGACGGTATGCGCCTTAAAGGCTTTGCTTAGCTGCTGCTGTGCGGCAAGATTTTTACCCATAATGGTAATGCCGCCCGTATTTCTGTCCAGCCTACTTACGATACCGGGTTTAAATGTACCCTGTGCGCTGCTGTCATACTCGCCTTTTTGTGAAAGATAATAGAGCAGAATATCATTGAGGTTCTTATCACCTTTCTTTTCAGCCTGCGACAGCAGACCTACAGGCTTATCCGCAATAATAATATTTTCGTCCTCATAAATAATGGGCGGAATATCATCAAAGGCTTTAACATCTCCCACCTCAAAAAAGCTGTCGATTGTTTCATCGGACAGATAGAGCGCCACCTCGTCGCCTGCCCTTAAAACCTCGTTACCCTGCGCCTTAACGCCATTCAGCTTTATATTTTTTTTACGCAGCATTTTATAAATAAAGGATTTGGGGGCTTTATTCATATACCGCAGCAAAAATTTATCAAGTCTTTGCGCACCGTTATCCTCATTGATTTTTAAAAGCCTCATAATTACCTCACAAAGTACATAACACCATAGTACACAACAGGTACGAAAACAGCAGGCAGCAGATTGCCCGTTCTCATTTTTCTGATACCGAGCATATCTATACCGAGCGCAGCAATAAGTATGCCGCCCACAAGTGACATTTCCCTTAAAATATCACTGCTGATATAGGGCGCAATAAGACCTGCGGCAAGCGTGATTGAGCCCTGATACACAAGCACCGACACCGCCGAAAACAGCACGCCAAAGCCCAGTGTTGACGCAAATATAATTGCCGTAACACCGTCCAGAATGCTTTTGGTAAACAGGGTTGAATAATCGTGCTGCAAGCCGCTCTGTATGGAGCCTAAAATAGCCATTGAACCTACACAGAATAAAAGGCTTGCCGAAACAAAGCTTTTGGATATGCCGCCGTTTGCGCCGCACAATGCCTCCAGCCTGTCGCCAAATTTTTTCAGTCTGCCCTCAATATCAAGCGCCTCACCTATAAGACCGCCCACAACAAGGCTTATAACAAACAGAACAGAGTGGCAGTTTGGGTCTGTAAGCTGCTTTATTGCTCCGCTTGCGCCTATAAATATTACCGCAAGACCCGTAGCCTGTGTTACTATCTCCTGAAAACGCTGTGTAAACCTGCCCTTTATGATAAGACCGAGAATACCGCCTATAATAATTGCCGCCGCATTTACTATTGTGCCTAACATATTACGCCTCCCGATTTATAATGTAACCTATGATTTTAGAACAAACCGCACCCGTTATACTGCCCGCATGGTCAAGCCATACATCAAAAAGCATACCGCTCCTGCCGACGGTAAAAAGCTGGATACTTTCATCTATAACAGAAACTGCAAGGCATATATAAAGCGGAAAAAGCACATACCTCATGCCGGCTCTGCCAAAAACGGCAAAGTCCATACAGCAAAGTATGCCAAGGAGCATATATTCTGTAAAGTGTGCGGTTTTTCTTACAAGGTGTTCATTTACGGTGTTCTCACCGAATATGCTGTTTAAAAATTCGGTTATAAAGCCGCTTTCCACAGCCGAAGTATCCCCGGGCATAGCCGAGTGAATCCATATAAAAGCAATTACTGCCGCAGTAAACAGCGGCAGTAACACTTTAAAAATATTTTTATCCCTTATCATGGAGTATAAGTCATACCTGGGAAGAAGGTATCCCTAAGCTTAACAAGGTCGGACATAGCGCAATAGCCGACAATGAGATTTTTAAGCTCATTCTTTTCCTCTGCGCTAAGTGTACGATACTTATCCATTGCAGCACTCGCCGCACCCTCAACATCATAACTGTGGTCATTCACAAATGTGGTCATTGCGTCAGCAATATCACTTGCAACCTCTTTTTCTGCATCTGTTGAGCAGTTAGGCACAACGTATCTTGTAATATTTCTTGCTGTACGCTTTAAACTTGAAATAAGGTCTGCATCAACCTCTACGGCAGCAGTTGTAATCTCTGTAGTTGCCTCTGTCGTAGTCGTTGTTGTAGTGGTTGTTGCTTTTGTTGTGGTCTGTGCCTTGGTTGTGTCCTTACTTGCTGAGGTTGTAGCCTCGGTAGTTGTTTCCGTAGTAGTTGCAGCAGTTGTAGTAGTTGTTGTTTTGCTGCTGCTGCTTCCACCGCCACCACCACCGCCTGAAGAAACAGTAGTGCTGCTCTTTGTGGTTGTGGTGCTGTTATCATCAGCCTTTGTAGTAGTTTCACCTGACTTTGTTGTGCTTTCAGCTGCCTTGGTAGTAGTTTCGGCTGTCTTGCTGTCCTCTTTGACAAAGCCTGCAAGTGCCACACAAAGCTCACCTCTTGTGATATTCTCTGCCGCACGGAAGGTATTGTTTGCCTCCAATGTAAACAGACCGGAGTTTACGGACGCCTTAACATACTTTTCAGCCCATGGCGCAACAGGGTCGGTTATTGTAATTTCCTTATCGCTTTCGGGAGCGTTTGTTAAAAGTGAAAGTACAACGCAAGCCTGCAGACGTGTAAAGTTATCCTTAGGTCTGAAGCTGTTGTCGCCAAAGCCGCTGATATAGCCCATCTGCTGTGCAATTCTTACATCGTTGTAATACCATGCACTGTTATTTGCATTATCGCTGAAATCGGTTGTTGCAAGCTTATCATTCAGCTTGAAATCAAAAACCTGGTTGATAATTCTTACAAGCTCTGCCCTTGTAACATAGCCGTCGGGACGGAAGGTGCCGTCCTCATAGCCTGCAAGGTATCCCTTATCATACATTTTTAAAATTGCCTGGCCCTGCACACTCTGGCTGTCTACGTCCTTAAATGGAGCAGCTGCCGTATCAGCAGCAAAAGCAGGCACAGCAACAGACAGGGCAATAATGCCTGCAAGTAATGTGCTTACAAGTCTTTTCATTATAATTCCTCCAAAAATTTATTATATAAATATTGCCCTATGGGTATACCATAGGGCAGTATTTAATTTTAAATATACCGTTTAGATTATCTTCTTTCGATAGTAACAGTTACCTTGTTTGTATAACCGTTGTTAGGGTTAGTAGCTGTAATTTCAATCTTGTTACCGAAGATTTCCTGAAGCTGGTCAATTGTTACTGTGTCATAAGCCTGAAGATTGTTATCAGCAACAGTCTTGAAAAGCTCGTTAAGGTTCATTGACTTAACAACCTGACCCTCGTCATTGAGCTTTGAAAGAGTAATAAAGTCAGCGCCTGTGATAGCAACAATCTTGTCACCTGTAGCTGAAACATCGCCTGCTGTCATAGAAGGAGCAAAAGCCTTCTTAGCTGCTTCATAATCAGCCTTAAGCTCATCAGCGCTTGTGTATCTCTTAGTCTTAGTATTGTTCTCTAACTGTGCAAAAGCATCCTTGTCAGAAACAACACCGCTTACAGCGTTAGCAAACTTGCTCCAGCCGATGTCAGTTCTGATATTTGTCTTGTTGCCGCCCTCGCCTGTAAACTCAATCTTGTCAACAAAGCTGTTTACAGCACCAACGTTAGAGTTAAGCTCTGTATCGTAAGCACCTGAGAAAATCTTATCTGTAAACTCAAGGATACCAGTCTTTGTAAGCTTACCTTCAGAATCTAAAGGATTGATAATCTCTGTAAATCTTACAGGGCTTTCAACGCCTGCGGAAACTGTAATATATACATCAGTCTGTCTGTCAAGTACGTCCTGAAGTACGAATACGGCGTCATTAGCAGTAATCTGGTCTAAGCCTGTACCTGGGTCAATAGAACCATCGTAGTTTGCCTCGTTAAGAACAAACTTCTCAGCATCTGTACCTGCATAAGTATGGTCAAGAGCATACTGTAAAATACCAGCACTGTCCTTTGCAGTTAAAGTACCGTCATCATTTACATCACCTGAACCAACCTTAGCAACTGTAACAGGGTTAAGCTCTGCTGCAAAAGCAGAAGTAGCCATACTTAAACCCATAGCTGCTGTTAAAGCAAAACATAAAACTTTCTTCTTCATTTTCTAATTCCTCCCATTTATATATTAATTTAATTGTATAAGCTTAGGTAGTATGATTTCCTAAGGCTTTTTTCATTTACATAAGAGTCCTCAACCACAGTAACAATGCTTGTATCTGCTCCTATGGCTTCAAGCTCACTTTTCATATTGGCAAGTATGCCGTCAACCTTTTTATCACATTCACTTTCAAGGCTGATAACCCTGCCCATATTGTTCTGAACAACCTTTGCTATTGCAGCAGCATTTTTGTCTGTACCGTAGGTGCTTTTGTACTGGGACTTCAAATCCCTCTCAAAGGCACCAAGCTCGCCTATGTAATAAGCCTTCAGGGTATACATTTCCTTAAGGTACTTTGCAACAATCTGCTGCTCCTTGGTAAGCTCCTCACCGTTGTCAGCACCGGCACTGCTGCCCTGTGTGCCCTGCACACCGTCGCTGCCGCCCTTTTCAGCCGACTCCTCACCCTCTGCCGCAGCAGACGAGGTTTTCATAATACGTTTAACCGCCTCCTCGACGCTTAACGTACCGTTTTGTATTTCCATTTCCTCCTCAAGGGTAAAGTCCCTTGCAATAGGTATGTTATACTTTTCAATTTCCTTTTGGGTGTTCGCCTTGGAGGTACTGATTTGCTGTGCAATATCCTCCTGTGAGGTGCTGCGTGCCGTAATTACGGCATTTATATTGTCCCTCTGCCATATTGCAAGCGCAGCTATTGCAGCCACTATAACAAGCAGTAAACAGAGGAGAATTTTAAGAAGCTTATGAGACTTCTTACCTGTTTTTTTATTTCCCAAGTAAATCTCCTTTCCTAAAATTTTTAAAGACGTGTAAACCCTTTAAAATATCACTCTGAAAGCGCTATTTTCCTTTTAAAATTTCACGTCCGCACCTGTCAATTCTGCTAAGTGTTTCCTGTCCGCATTTATCAAGGATAATTTTAAAAGTCTTATCCAGATTTGGCGAGCGTTTGCCCATATTGTGGCAATCAGAGCCAAGCAGACTTACAACACCGCTTTTGATAAGAGCAAGTGCCTTTCTTCTTGTTAAAATCCCATTTATATATTCACCATTCATCTGAATAACTGCGCCCATATTCATCAATTCCTGAATATAGTTATTATGCTTCTGATATGTCAGATAACGGTCCAAATGAGCAATGACAGGTATGATTTTACAATCATATACAAGCTTTTCACAATCTGTTATAATCTTCTGCGTCCACTCCTCAAAGGGCAGCTCCAGCAGAAGATACCTTGTTGTGCCTATACAAAGCCTTTCAAGCTCAGGCAGAGAGGCTATATTTCCAAAGTAATAAACCTCTGCGCCAAGTATTATTTCAGGCACATCAGCACCGCTTTCATTTATACGCTTTACAAGCGCCTTATATGAGGCGTCCCTGGAGCCTATAAACCTGTCAACGGTGTTATGTTTTATATAAAAGTGAGGTGTTGCCACCATCACATCTATACCATGAGCATAGCTTAACTGCAGCATCTGCAGGGACATCTCCGAGCTTTTGCTGCCGTCATCAAGTTTAGGTAAAATATGCGAGTGAAAATCAATCATTTAATATCACCACACAGGCAATCATTCATTATTGCTGCTTTCATAGCCGTAGCCATAGCCATATCTTTTGTAGCCATAGCCATATTTACCATAGCCGTACTTTTTGTAGCCACCGTAGCCTGCCTTGGAGCTGACAACGTCATTAAGCACTACGCCGATAATTTTGGCATTGACAAATTTAAGCTTTTCAATAGCCTGCAAAAGCAGCTTTCTTTCTGTAACATACTGCCTTGACACAATAATCACACCGTCGGCAAGGCTTGAAATAAGCGCCGCATCAGTAACAAGGTTAATTGGCGGAGTATCGAAAAATATGTAATCATACTGGGTGGAAAGCTCCGCAACAACCTCCTTCATTTTATCAGAGCTTAAAAGCTCCGCAGGGTTTGGAGGTATCTTTCCCGAAAACATTACGTCAAGATTAGTATATTTTGTTTTAACTATAGCGCTTTTAAGCGTACAGTCATTGATAAGTACATTTGAAAGACCCTTGTCGCCTTTCTGGGACATAAGCCTTGCAATATTTGGGCGCCTTAAATCGCAGTCTATCAGCAGCACCTTTGCACCCGTTTCCGCAACGGTTATGGCAAGGTTTACATTTGTTGTGCTCTTGCCCTCTGCCGCAACCGAGCTGGTAGATAAAACCTTTTTGCAGCCATCACCAGGAAGAGAAAACATAATATTTGTTCTCAGCTCCTTATAAGCCTCCTTGACATCAAATGACGTGTCATCATTAAGAAGCCTTTTTCTGTTAGTTTCTGCTGCCATTTTCTTTTGTTCGTTTACATCAATCTTTTTTTTGCCAAACATTAGAGCACTGCTCCTTTATCAGATATTGGTAAGCCGTCAGCTTTTAGCCTGAGCGGCAGTATTTTCTTCAACAACAATTTCGGGGATTATGCCGATAACGGGATATTCCACAAGCTTTTTGAGGTCCTCCTCATTTTTAATGCGTGTATCCATAAGCTCCATAAGGAATATTACACCAAGGCTTATAACAACGCCAAGCATAAAGCCCATAGCTGTATTTTTCTTAACATTAGGTGAGGATGGTGCCTCGGGCAGCTTTGCATAGTCAACTACCTTAACGGAGCTGCCGTCCATAAACTCGGTAATTCTGTCCGGTGCTATATCAGCAACGGCATTTGCAATAATCTGTGATATTTCGGGTGATGGTGATGTTGCAGTAACAGCCATAAGTGCCGTTTCATTAACACCGCCGCTTGAAATCATACCTCTTATATCAGCAGCGGCAAAAGGCATATCCGTTTCATTTGAAACGGTTGCAGCCACCTGTTCAAGCACCGTATCACTTTCAATAAACTCGGAGTAGAGTGAAACAAGCTCTCGTCCTGTATCAATATCATTAATTGTTATATTCTGTGAAACAGTGGTTTTATTACTGTTTACATAAAGTGTAGCCGTTGCGGTATACATAGGCGTCATTACAAACTTGCTTACAAGAAAGGCCGATACCGTAAAAACAAAAACTACAAATATAATAAGCCTAATTCTGGCAATAGCCAGCTCAAAAAGCCGTTTTAAATCAATCTCAAAGGTTTCATCCATCTGGTTATTCATTTACACATTTCTCCAATATAGCTATTATTATTATTATTTGATTATAACGCACAGACGGAAAAAAATCAAGAAAAACTTTATTTTACACAAAAATTGTTCTCAAATTTAATGTTACATTGTATTATTCTATTTTTTTGTGTAAATATAACAATCATACTATGGACAATTCTGCTTTTTTGTGGTATTATATATATAAGTTTGAAAAAGCTTAAAAATATTATGGAGGTCTTAATAATGGATAATTCTGTAAACTTTTCATTAGAGGGTAAAATTGCTCTCGTAACAGGTGCTTCCTACGGTATCGGCTTTGCTATTGCAAGCGGTATGGCTAAGGCAGGCGCTACTATCGTATTCAACGACATCAAGCAGGAGCTTGTGGACAAGGGTCTTGCTGCATACAAGGAAGCAGGCATTGACGCTAAGGGTTATGTTTGTGACGTTACAAACGAGGAGCAGGTAAACAATATGGTTGCTGCTATCGAGAAGGAAGTTGGCGTAATCGACATCCTTGTAAACAACGCTGGTATCATCAAGAGAATACCTATGTGCGAAATGACAGCTGCTGAGTTCCGTCAGGTAATCGACGTTGACCTTAACGCTCCATTCATCGTATCAAAGGCAGTTATCCCAAGCATGATTAAGAAGGGTCATGGCAAGATTATAAACATCTGCTCTATGATGAGTGAGCTTGGCCGTGAAACAGTTTCCGCTTACGCTGCTGCAAAGGGCGGTCTTAAGATGCTTACAAGAAACATCTGCTCTGAGTACGGCAAGTACAACATCCAGTGCAACGGTATCGGACCTGGTTATATTGAAACTCCTCAGACTGCTCCTTTAAGAGAAAGACAGCCTGACGGTTCAAGACACCCATTCGATTCCTTCATTATCGCTAAGACACCTGCTGAGAGATGGTTACAGCCTTCTGAGCTTGCAGGTCCTGCTGTATTCCTCGCTTCTGAGGCATCAAATGCAGTAAACGGTCACGTACTTTACGTTGACGGCGGTATCCTTGCTTATATCGGCAAGCAGCCTTGATTTTAAACTGTATACATAATACATAAATTAAAGTGCGCTCATGCAGCGCACTTTTTTATGTTTAAAGCACAAAAATGGCTGCCGTAATCATTCTACAGCAGCCTTAAAATTACATTATCCTGCAATAGCGTCAATAAAGCTGGAATCAATCATATCACCACAGTCCTTGTCATTGCTGTCAAGCACGCCAAGCTCATACATAAAGTCCTTTACAGTATTCTGTGTATAGCCCCAGTAGCTATAACTGTCAGCCTCAGTAAATGCCTCCTTAACGCTCTCGGGAGTTGAAATTAATAGTCCTTCAACCTCAGCGGCAAATTCCTCGCCGTCAACGCCCAGCTTTTCACCCATAAACTCGTTTGCCTCGTCGGGATTAGCCTTCCAGTAATCAACAGCATCAAAGAAACCTCTGATTACGCCCTCAACAGCCTTTGGGTTTTCACTGCACAAGGTTTTGGACGCACATAAAACGTCTGTTATAAGGTCAGGGTTATCGGCAGAGGAGAAAAGCTCCGTACCACCTGCACTCTTAGCCTGTGAGAAATATGGGTCCCAGATACATGCCGCATCACACTGACCTGCAACAAAGGCATTGCCCGACTCCTGAATTGACATATCCACAATATTAATATCGTCCTCTGTCATACCGTTTTCATCAAGCAGGGTAAGCAGAAACATATGGTCAACGCTGTACACCTGTGTTGCAACCGTCTTGCCCTTTAAATCGTTAATGCTCTTAATATCTGATGTAGCAACAAGACCCTCACAGCCGTTGGACTTATCCGTTTCAAGCACTACTGCCATATCTGCGTCCTGATAGAACGGAGAAATGGTTTCAGATGATGCAAAGGTACAAAAATCAAGCTGACCGCCGACAAAGGCGTTTGTACTTTCGGTTGTAGAGGCAAAGTCCTGAATATTTACCTTTACGCCGTTTTTCTCAAACAGACCTTTTTCCTGTGCCAGATAGAAAAACATATTGGTTGGCCATGAGGTTGTGCCAAGTGTTACCTCCGGCATTTCAGCTGCCGCCTCCTGTATTTCACCCTCGGTGCTGGTGCTGCCGCTGCCACTGCTGTCGCCGCAGGCAGTAACCGAAAGTGCCATAACAAGACCCAACATTAAACTTAAAATTTTCTTCTTCATAATTTTTTCCTCCTTGAATTATTATTTATTATCCATTAAATATAATAAATCCTGTGCAATGGTTGCCGCCGCAAGCGCCGTAATCTCGCTGTGATCATAAGCAGGCAGCACCTCAACCAAATCCGCCGCAACAACATTAATGCCCCTGAGATTATAAAGCAGCTTTCTCACCTGCGCCGCAGACGGGCCGCCGATAACAGGTGTGCCTGTTCCCGGAGCTGCAGAGGGGTCAAGCGCATCAATATCAAAGGTAATGTAAACAGGCATATCTCCCACAATAGCCTTCAGCTTTGCCGCCAGCTCCTCCATATCCATAAACACAGCCTCCTGCGCATAGAATATATTGTAGCCGCACTCTGTCATTTCGGTACGGATAAACACCTGCGCCGAACGGCTTGGGTCAATACAGCCCTCCGCCTGCAAATCGTATGCAAAGTTTGCATGGGACACGTTGCCGTTTTCACTTGGTGTGCTGTCCTGATGCGAATCAAAGTGGAGCAGTGCCAGCTTGCCGTATTTTTCGCTTGCAGCCCTTACCATACCGTAGGGTATTGTGTGGTCACCGCCTAAGGTAAGCAACTTTGCGCCCGAGCTTAAAATCCTCTTTGCATGGGTATAGGTTTCATCAAGCATAAACTTTGTTGTGTTTGCGCCCACATAGTAACCCACATCACCGTAGTCAATTATCTTTGCGGTTTTGCTTATTTTATAATCCCATGGATAGCTGAAGCAGTTTGTAAGCTGGCTGCAGTTTCTTATTGTTCTGGGGCCTAACCTTGCTCCGGGTCTGTTGGTTACGCCGCTGTCAAAGGGTACGCCCATAATTGCAATATCAACACCGTCTAAATCCTGTGTTACAGGGTATAAATTAAAGCTGGGTATGCCTGCATAATGTAAATGCTTCTGTACTTCATATTCCATAATATATTCCTCCTGCCCTAAAATAATAGAAGGCGCTTAAATGCTTACCATCATTTAAACGCCTTTGTTTTTGTATAGGAACATATTAAACCTGATATACCGTTTTGTAAATGTAATTTAAGAACATTATTTTTTGTGCACAGATAACAGTTACAGCGCTTTATTATGTCAGCTTATTCTGAAAAAACAGCTTGAACTGCGCCCCGTTATCCACCTCGCCAAACGCCTCCACCCTGCCGCCATGGCGTTTCATAATTTTGTCCACAATGGCAAGACATACACCGCTGCCCTCATGCAGCACCGTTATCGTATCATCCGTCTGCTTTACAAAATCCATATCGTGCTCGATTACTATTATTGTACATGCAAATATGGATGCAGTGACTGGAAAATGAAAAGATAAATATCCCAATTCGATAAAATCATGGAATGTAAACTGGCGCTGCACCAAAACGGTGTAACGCCCTTGTTTAAAACTATTTTTTATTTTAACATAATTTGTTGTTTATTGCGTTGTCGTTTCTGAGCCGTTATGTATCTGCCGCCCCTCATGGTTCATGTAATAATCGTCCTTGTATATAAGCTCACTTATAGGTACAATCTCATAGCCCTTTTCCTTTAACCCCTTCAAAATTGAGTCAAGCGCATCAGGCGTGTACTTCGCATCATTGTGAAAAAGTATGATTGACCCATTTCCAAGTGCCTTGTGTTCCAGCACACGCTTGATTTCATCATTCACACCGTATTCCTTCCAGTCAAGACTATCCCCGTCCCATATAGGGTAAAGCCATTGAAACAGCGGATTTGCAGATAATATACACATTACCCAAAGCCACCTATGCCGTTTACCCCCATTAAAACTCCAAGCTATTTGCATTAAGAAGAAAATATTTCATGCCCATGATTACAAATCCTTCATCATTTCTCCACGGCTTTTTCGTTCCATTTACTATAACAATCTTCTTAAACGAATCCGGAATGTTTCTTAACGAATTAAGCTCCTGTGTCTGCTTTTCCTCAGAAATCATATCATAAGCCACCTGAATGTAATACCTCTGACTGCCTTGATTTACTACAAAATCAACCTCCAACTGCTTATGAACTCTCTTTCCTTCACTATTCTTTGCATATACACCCACAATACCAACATCCACATTGTAACCACGCACAAGCAATTCGTTATAAACAATATTCTCCATAATATGAGTAGGTTCTTGCTGTCTGAAATTCAATCTGGCATTTCTAAGTCCCACATCTGAAAAATAGTATTTCAGATTTGCCCCCACATATTTTCTACCCTTAATATCATATCTGTCAGCTTTAGAAATTAAAAATGCTTCTGCCAAATAATCAATATGTTTGGATATGGTTTTATTACTGTAATTAATACCCCGTTCACTTTTAAAAGTATTTGATATTTTGGTTGGATTTGTAGGTGCTCCTATGGCAGAAGCAAGAATATCCACCAAAGTTCCAATTTCATCAACATTCTGAATCTTATTTCTCTCTACCACATCCTTAATATAAACATTTGTAAAAATATTTTTTAAGTATTCTGCTTTCTGTCTTTCCGTAGAAAACTGTGCTACCTGCGGAAGTCCACCATATATCATATACTCATTCCAAGCATCATCATAATCTCCATCATAAGCATTATAGAACTCTACAAACGATAAAGGATATATTCTTATTTCATCTCCTCTGCCTCTAAATTCGGTTACAATATCACTTGATAAAAATTTAGAGTTACTTCCGGTCACATATACATCAATATTGCTAATACGAAGCAAGCTGTTCAGCACTTCTTCAAATCGAGGCATAAACTGCACTTCATCCAAAAGCAAATAATACTTTTGTTCATCTTTCATTGCGTCCTTGATATACTGATAACACTTTTTCGGATCTCTCAGCTCTTCATTTTCAATACCGTCCAAAGCAATCTCAATGATATGATCATTATCTACACCGCTCTCCAATAAATACTTCTTAAACAATACAAATAACAGGAATGATTTTCCACACCTCCTGATTCCTGTGATAATCTTTATCATCCCATTATCTTTTCTTATCTTTAACTGTTCAATATATGCATTTCTTTTAATCTCCACAGTATCACTCCCTATCTCTGTGCATTGCACGAATTTTGGTAATATTATTTTACCATCAAATCAATTTTATTTCAATAGCCATTACTATTTTTTGTGCATTTGCACTTTTTTATGTAATAAAAAACCATATAAATATTATAGAAAATAAGCAGTAATCAATTATACAATAACGATTACTGCTCTTATCTTTGTCCATATTGTAATTCGTGCCATCAAACTATGCTGTATCCTGCATCCCACATCACTTCTATTGCTCTAATAAAATGTTCGTTTTTCCTAGATTTCAAAGCCTGCTAAGTTCATCCATCATGGCTTTTCTTCTTGCATAAACTTTCTTCCACCCTCTGACAATTTCATCAACCAACGCATCACCACCCTTTATTTTTTTCATACGGCGAAGTATACCGACCCAATCCCGATAACGCTTTCTGTCAGCCGTATTTACTGCTATTTTTTCAATTTCTATTCGGTATTTTCTCAAAATTTCATCGGGATATAGCTTAGACAACACATTTGCATACGTATTTGTTTCATATAAACCTTCTGAATTCAAAACAAAATCCAGAAGCCTGTCATACAAATTTTCTTCATTATATAATTCTGCCACAAAAGAGCTGCCCGAAACCCCGTCAAATAAAATCTCACGTTTTTCTAACCACTCCTCTGACGAATACAGTTCTTTCAGTTCCTTATATAATTCGAAATTCTTCTTGCCAATCACAAGCTCCCAAAGCAGCTCAATATATTTTTCGGTATAGCCTGCCTCCTTATATACATCCTTCAGCCTGCATCTGTACTCAGACACGGTACCGTAAAAATCTTTATCCAGTTCAATACTTTCCTTTAATATCTCAATAGTCTTATCATAGTCTTTTCGACTGTAATACGTTTCGATGCAAAACTTTCTCGCCTCGCTCAGATACCAATGCGCTTTGCAATATTCAAGCTTTTCATCAAGTCCTGTACCATGCTTATCCATCAGCTCAATATGTCTTTTAAACCATCGGTTCGCTTTGTAGTGTTTGTTCCAACAATCGGTAATTTCCTCCGCTGCTATTAATTTTTTATCCGTAAGCTCAAGGTTTGCATTAACAAATTCATCTTCATTAAATTTATTAAATAAAAGCTCCTCAATATCATCCACAAAGAAATACATAAATTCTTTATCAATACACTCCTTGATATAGCCGTAAAGCTTTGTTTTCATTTCAACACCAGCCTTGGATATTATTTTTTCCAATTTGTCACAGCACGAATTTGACACCATACATAAGCCTCCATCAGAGTCATCTATATCTGTCCTGCTAAAAACATTATATATGTATACAATTAAATCAAAAGCTTCTTCCAGATAACCTCTGTCTATAAGTATTTGAACATTATCATCAGTAAACTCCGCAAGCTCATTGCAAAAATCCCATGCCGAATTATAGTCTATAGTTCCATATTTGTCAGCGTAGCTGAACAGCATACCGTCTATCTGATTTTTTAAACTTTTTATATCAGCTACACTTATTTGTGGAGAAACCATATTCTTAAATTTTATATAAAGCCTGGCATCTTTTTCAAGTATTTCAGCAAGAAATGCTCTGACAACACCCTCATCTGCACCACTTACCAATGTCGCTGCAGTTTCGGAAGTATCCTTGTCATCTTTATCTGTATTCCACCTATTCTCATATTCATACAAAACAGCTGCCATATGCTTACAATTTTGACCATCCTCAGCATAATGACACGAACAGTACATATCCGTAATTTCACCCTTTTCCATGTTTATTTCAACTTGATAAGGCTCTGTACCCTCAACCTCAGCGCATATTATATCTTCGGATATATCAATATTATCAACTGCTCCTTCTATGTAATAATCAAAGCCTCTTTCTAAAATACATTTATCAAATAATTCTTTCCAATCCACAGTTATCTCCCTTTCAATATTAATACACAAAATCTTATACAGTTGGCAATTTAATTATAACATATCTATTACTGTCTGTCTAATCACTCCATATATTTGACTAACATTAACCACATTGTCGGACAGATAGAGCAAAATAACAAACTTGTATTGATTTAACGAGCTATTCGAATGGCTATGAGCTGACAGCTCAGCTAAATTTTCATCCTTTGACATATTAAACAGGCTATGCCGTTTCTCCACATTTAAAAAACATATTAAGCGGACAGTTCAGTCTGCCGTTGAAAAACTTTACAAAAACACCCGTTAGTAATGCCGAAATAACAGTACCCTCTCGTGTTCCTACAATTGAAAAATCAAAAAATATCATTGATAAAACCAATGCAAGCATAACACATGAAATATCAAATCCTATTTTTACATTTCCAAATTCCTTATCCAACTTGTCCGAAACAGCTTTTACAAACGCTTCACCCGAATTCATAATAACATTTGCCACAACGGAAAGCGAAATTCCAAAGCCAAGTATTGCAACACCTGCAATAATCATTAAAATACGGACTGCATAGTTATTTACAGGAATAAATGACACCATCCACATTCCGAAATCCGTAAACCAACCAAAAAGAAATGACAGCGGTATCTGTAAAAGCTGTATCGGCTGAAATTTTTTGTCAAGTAAAGCTATCTGTCCAATTATAAGAATACAGTTCCATATTATCAGCCACGTTCCCAGCGAAAGCGAATCAAATCTGCAGCTCATAACATTTGCAACCGAAGAAATAGGCGACACTCCTAGCTCGCCATGCTTTGTGAATGCCACTCCCACAGCAGAAAAGAAAAGACTTATTATAAATAATATGTATCGCTTTGTAATTTCCGTTTTACTCATCAGATGCAGCTCCTTTTTTGTTTATATTGTCATTTATCCTGGTAAGAAAATCGTTCAGCAACTCCTTTTCCTTGTCCGAAAACCCAGTAAGAGCTGCCTTTTCTATTGTATCAAATTCCGTTTCTATAAGCTTTGCAAGCTCTCTGCCCTTGTCTGTCAGATATACATATAAACTGCGGCGGTTACCGTTTAGCGTTTTTCGGGTAATGAGCTGCTTGCTTTCCATGCCAAGCAATACCGAGGTCAGAGTCGCAGGCTCAATGTGGCAGGCAGCCGCTATTTCCTTTTGAAATGCTCCGTCATGATTTTTAAGATAATCAAGTACCTTAGGCTGCCCCGGTGTCAGCCCTGTATCCCTGATACCCGCAAGCAATGCTTTTTGAAAGACCATATGGTTAGACATAAGTAAATAATGAAGTGTCTCTTTCATAATATTCCCCGCGTTTCTATTATTAGTTTTCTAATTGTTAGATTTCTAATTATTATGCACTCCAAGATAATTTATGTCAAGTATGGTATTTAGTTCGGATAGGTATTTCATATAATGCTATACTGTAATAATCTCAAATTTCACTATATTGACAGTTATGCTGTATTTATATATAATTTAATTATAAAATTATTTGGAGTGTACAATATGACAGAAATACAAAATACTTTTATTAAAATATTGCGTGCATATATCCATAACGAGCCGATTTCACTGCCCGAAAATACCGATTTTAACGGCTTATTTGAGCTTGCAAAAATACATAGTGTGGCTGGCATCGTTGCCGCAATGAACAGAAAAAATAAATTTCCTATGCATGCCGAATTATCCCAAAAATTTGACGGATATATGATGGCAGCAGTATCACAATCCGTCACATGGGACAGGCTGTATAAAGAGGTTTCCGAAGCCTTGGCAGCTGAAGGCATCAAAAATATTGCCGTAAAGGGACCTGTTGTGAAAAAATATTATCCCGACCCCGATTTAAGAACAATGGGCGATATAGATTTGGTTGTGCATAAGGATAATATGCCACAGGCGCATAAGGTTATGGAAAAACTGGGTTTTTCCATTTGCGAAAGCAGCGTTGATGAATATAAGTTTGAACGAAACCATATGTATATTGAATTGCATGAAGATTTGACCTCTGCCGATTTTGGCACAGGCGTCGATTATAAAAAGGAAATGCAGTATATTTTTAACTGTGTTAAAAATCCTGATGAGTGTATTCAAGAGCTTACAGATGAATGCCACCTTGTTTATCTTATACTACACATCGCTCACCACCTCTTTAGCTCAGGCTGCGGTGTAAGACAAATACTTGATGTTGCTCTTGCCATAAAACACTCTGAATTTGATGTAAATAATGTTTTGGAACAATTTGATAGTTTTAAGTTGACAGAATTGGCTCATGTTATCTTTTATCTGTGTAATGAATGGTTTGATGTGAAATGTGAAGATTATAACATTGATAACGACTTATATGAATTTATATCTGAACATATTCTAGTAGGCGGTGTTTTTGGTTTTGATGCAAATAGAGAAGATAATAAAACAGTGCGTGATAGTATTAAAGAAAAAAATAAATTAAAATTTTTACTTTCACGTGCATTTCCCAATATCCATCAAATGCGTGCGAAAGTTTTGTGGTTTAGAAATAAACCCGCTGTTCTTCTGCCCGTTGCATGGGTGTATCGCTGGTTTAAATCCTATAAAGACCACCCCGAGCGAATAAACCAATATTTAAAAAAATCCGTTGTTACAGGTAATAAACAAATTGAAAAAGAATACGAAATGCTAAAAAAACTGGGATTTTATCAGGATTAAAAACAAAAACCATACCACTGTCAATACTCTAGTGATATGGTTTTTTATTATCTTTAAACATCAGCTATTTATTATTTCATCAGCTATTTTTTCAAAATCATTAGCAAATTCAGGTATAACAATTTCTGCCATTTTAATCTTATCCAGAACTACATGCATATTTTCTAATTCATGCACACCAACCTCAACAGCCATACCCCTTTTTGTCAGCATATCAATAGTCATTCTATCCTCAGCCACATCGGGTCGGCTAAGCAGTGCCATAGGCTTTCCCGCAAGAGCAACCTCTGCCACTGTTGACCATCCAGCCTTAATAATACACATATCACTTGCTGCAACATAATCCTGTGAATTATCAACATCAGGAGCAATATAATAAACATTATCTCCCTTGAATTTCAGCCCCTGTGTAACAGCAAAGGTATATGGCAAATTACTTACATCAATTTCGTCTTTTAGTCCTGAATTACTGCCGCCAACAGACACAAAAACAACCGGTTTATTTCCGCTTGTCAATTTAGCTCTGATTTTGTCAACCTTATCCTCATGAAACGGTCTTGCAGCAAAGCCAACCCTTATACCGTTTTCAAACCTCTTTACAGTAGGTTCATTAGCAAGCTCATAGAGCAGAACCTTATCCGCACAATCAAAGCACTCCCTGAACGGCTTGATATATTCCTCTGCAACAAGCTCCTCGTATATCTCTATCCATGTAAAGCTTGCCATAAGCACAGACGGAATATCAGCCAGTTTTGCTGCCTTTAGCGCCCATGGCACAATGTCACATACGACGCAGTCAATATTGTACCTTTTAAACAGACTATGGGCTGCTTTAATACGTTTTTCAAAGCTATCAATATAGGCTTTCAGACCTCTTTCCATAGCAGGCACATCTGCAGTCAGCGTCCCTTGCTTTACCACGATACCGAAATCGGTATTGCAGCTCTCATACACGATATTTCCTTTATTACCAGTACAATATCTTTCAATATATTCCCCTGCAATATTTGTCTGCCTTTCACCAGTTACAAGCACAACACCTGCATTGGTTGTTTCAAGAATATGCGCAATTACAGGCAAATTTCTCATAATATGCCCAAATCCATGGTCAGAAATATAAAAAGCAATATTCTTACTCATAAACGTCCTCCAAACGTGCTGCACCAGCATCTTTTGCAGAAAGCGTAGATATATCAGGCTCAAAAATCCATTTAACACCAATATCGCTGTCATCAAATCTTACAGACCTTGTCGCATCTGCACAAAAATCATTATCGACACAGTACTGCATAAGCACATTTTCATCCAAGGTTAGATAGCCATGCGCAAAGCCTCTTGGTATATACATAATTTTTCTATTATCGGCGCTTAATATTTCTCCGCACCATTTACCAAAATATGGACTATTCCTTCTTATATCAACCGCAACAGATAATATTGCACCGTTGCAAGCAGATACAAGCTTTGCCTGTGCAAACTCTCCCTGCTGATAATGCAATCCTCTTATTGTGTGTATTTTGTTACTAAAACCCTGATTTATCTGTCTAAGCTGAAAATAAATACCAAGTTTTTCATAATCCCTCTGTGAAAAAGGGACTGTCAGATAACCTCTATTATCTCCAAAAACATCAGGAATAATCACCTTGACTTCGGGAACAGACAATTCATTTACAGTCATTTTTAGCAGCTCACTCTCAAAAATTTTGCCCTGCCATGTATCTTAAGTTCAACAGAATTTGCAGGTATAAAAATACAATCACCTCTGAAAAATCTGATTGTATCACCACTCTTAGTTTCAAACAAAGCACCGCAGCCATTTGTACACAGCAATACATTAAAACTATTGCTTCCTGTAGAGAAATCAACCATATCCCTGCATCGCTCCGTATTTATAAGCCATCTTTCCACCTGAAAATACTTGCACCTGCACAGCAGCTCCGATGCACACCCCGGTCTGTACTTTAACACTCTTAACGGCTGACCCGGCTCGGGACTTTCATGAAGGTTTGCCACGTCAAGTGCCTTGTCAATATGCAGCTCTCTCGGCTTGCCATTTTTATCAAGGCGGTTGTAATCGTATAAACGATAAGTAAGATTTGAGCTTTCCTGTATCTCAGCAATAAGCGCACCTGCACCAATTGCGTGTATTGTACCTGCCTCGATATAAAAAACATCATCACTATTAATTTTAACCCTTTGAAGGTGCTTTTCTATTGTACCGTCATGAATACTTTTGCGTAATTTTTTACTATCAATATCTCTGCGCAAGCCATATACCAGCTCAGAATTTTTTGCAGCGTCAAGTACATACCACATTTCTGTTTTACCAAGAGAACCATTCTCATTTTTCATGGCATATTCATCATCGGGATGCACCTGAACAGATAAGTCGCTTTTGGCATCAATAAGCTTAATTAATATGGGCAGCTCACCCTCAAGCCTGGGATGTGTACCAAGATATTCTGGATGCTGTTTCAGTACCTCATCAAGATATTTACCGCTATACTCACCCGATACAATCAGACTCGGACCGTCAGGGTGTGTTGAACACTCCCATGTTTCTCCAAGGTTTTCAAAATCAGCATTTTTTCCAAAATCGTCCTTTAATCTGCTTCCGCCCCATATTCTTTCCTTTAAGGCAGGCTTTAATAAAAACGGTTTAGTCCTCAAGCTCAAATTTCTTTTTGTCATTAACGCTAATCTCCTTGCCAAGCTGTACCTCAATAATCTGCAGCTCCGTATCAGCAATAATAGTATGTCTGCACCCCGCCTGCATGGTTATAACATCACCTGCTGTAACAGGCTGTTCCATACCGTCCACAATAGTTCTGCCACTGCCCGAAATAATCGTCCACACTTCATCACGTCTTTCATGACTATGGTAATTCATGCTGTTGCCCGGATTAAGAGTAACCTTTATAGTCATACTCTCGTCCTCAATATCAAGCACCCTAAAGCTGCCCCACGACTTTTCCGCAAACATAATCTGCTGGTCAATTTTATCAACATAAGGCTTAATGTAGCTGGACTGTTCCTTATCCGAAACAAGTATACCCTCAGGACTTGCCGATATGACAACATCCTTTAAGCCCATACAAAGCACAGGTACGTCAAGCTCGTTGATTACATGTACATTAGCACATTCTTCATTAAGCATTGCATCTCCAACGCAATTTTCCTCCATAGCCTCGGTGAGTGTATTCCACGTACCTAAATCCTTCCACTGTCCTGAGAAACGCATAACCTTAATATTGCTTTCCTTTTCTACAACAGCATAATCAAAGCTGATTTTTGTAAGTGTATCATACTTTGAATATAAGTCATCATAATCAGTAAAATCAATGAGCTGATGTGCCCTGTCAAGCACATATTTCAACTTATATGCAAACACACCGCCATTCCACAATGCGCCCTGCTTAATATACTCTTTTGCCGTTTCTGTATCGGGTTTTTCCTTGAAAGTATCAACCTTGCTGACATTTTCCTTATCAGCAGGGATAATATAACCATATTTTTCACTTGGATATGTAGGCTCAATGCCCATAAGTACAAGGTTTGCGTCACCTGCAGCGGCAAGCTCACCAAGCTTTTTAACAGCCTCAAAATAATCATCATTAACATAAGGGTCAACAGGACACACAACAACTGACTCATCCTCTAATATTCCCTTTACATCATGCAGATATGCCGTAGCAAGTGCGATTGCAGGAAATGTATCTCTTCTGCAAGGCTCTACACATACTCCTACATTTTCGCCAAGCTGATTATGTATTGCCGAAACCTGTGTTTTAGAGGTTGCAATAGTTACCACTGCCTCACTGTCAACCTTGCAAATCTGGCGGTAAACACGCTGAACCATTGACTCATAATCACCGCTGTCGGTTTTAAAAATTTTAATAAACTGCTTTGAACGTATATCATTTGAAAGAGGCCAGAGCCTTTTACCCGAGCCTCCTGAAAGTAACACAATATTCATACTTTAATACCCTTTCTTATATGCACATAAGACCGCCGTAATTCCCACAGCGGTCTTATAATAATTATCTTTCTGCTCTCATAGGATTGTTGAGGAAATCCTCATAGGACAGCCTTATACCGTCCTCAAGCTCTGTTTTATAGCTCCAGCCAAGCTCTGCTGCCTTTGATACATCAAGCAGCTTTCTTGGTGTGCCGTTTGGCTTTGTTGTATCCCACTTAATTTCGCCTGTATAGCCGATAACCTTTGCTACAAGCTCGGTAAGCTCCTTAATTGTAAGCTCCTTGCCTGTACCTGCATTAACAGTTTCATCGCCGCTGTAATTATTCATAAGGAATACACAGAGGTTTGCAAGGTCATCAACATATAAAAACTCTCTTAAAGGACTGCCGTCACCCCAGCAGGTAACAGAAGGCAAATTCTGCTCCTTAGCCTCGTGAAAACGTCTGATAAGCGCAGGCAGTACGTGGCTGTGTGTTGGGTGGTAGTTGTCGTTAGGTCCATATAAATTAGTAGGCATTACGGAAATATAGTCCGTACCATACTGCTTATTTAAAAACTCACAGTACTTTAAGCCTGAAATTTTAGCAAGAGCATAAGCCTCGTTTGTCTTTTCAAGCTCGCTTGTCAAAAGACAGCTTTCCTTCATAGGCTGTGGAGCCATACGTGGATAAATACATGAGGAGCCAAGGAACTCCAGCTTTTTGCAACCGTTTTTCCAAGCAGAATGAATAACATTCATTTCAAGAATCATATTATCATACATAAAGTCTGCAAGCGCACTCTGATTAGCTACAATACCACCAACCTTAGCCGCTGCAAGAAAAACATACTCAGGCTTTTCCTCTACAAAAAACTTTTCAACTGCGTCCTGTCTGCAAAGGTCAAGCTCACTGTGTGTACGTGTAATTATATTCGTATAGCCCTGTCTTTCAAGCTCTCTTACAATAGCTGAGCCAACCATACCTCTGTGACCGGCAACATATATTTTAGCGTTCTTTTCCATCATTATAATTTGCCCTCTTTCTTACTGTGCAGCCTTTACTGCCTTTTCTCTCTTAGCAAGTTCTCTGTCATGCTTAGCCATAATCTCAACTAACTGAGCATAGCTTGTTTTCTGAGGATTCCAGCCGAGTACAGTTTTAGCCTTGGTTGGGTCACCCCAAAGGTTGTCAACATCGGTAGGTCTGAACCACTGTGGATTTACACATACAAGCATTTTGCCTGTTGCTGCGTCATAACCTTTTTCATCAATACCTGCGCCCTCCCAGCGAATGTCAATGCCATTAGCCTTAAATGCCTTTTCGGTAAAATCTCTTACTGTATGCTGCTCACCTGTTGCAATAACAAAATCCTCTGGTGTTTCGTGCTGTAAAATCATCCACATACACTCAACATAATCCTTTGCATAGCCCCAGTCACGAAGAGAGTCCATATTACCCAGCTCAAGGTGGTCCTGTAAACCCTCTGCAATTCTGCCTGCTGCAAGAGTAATTTTTCTTGTAACAAAATTCTCACCACGTCTTTCTGACTCATGGTTGAAAAGAATACCATTTACAGCAAACATACCGTAAGCCTCTCTGTACTCCTTTGTAATCCAGAAACCGTACTGCTTTGCAACCGCATAAGGACTGTATGGATGGAATGGAGTTGTTTCTCTCTGAGGAACCTCCTCAACCTTGCCGTAAAGCTCAGATGTGGAAGCCTGATATATTTTTGTTTTCTTTGTGAGACCAAGAATACGTACAGCCTCTAAAATTCTTAATACGCCGATAGCGTCAACATCACCCGAATACTCAGGCACGTCAAATGAAACCTGAACGTGACTCTGTGCTGCAAGGTTGTAAATCTCATCAGGCTGAACAAGGCTGATAATACGTATAAGAGATGAGCTGTCACTTAAATCTCCGTCATGTAAAGTAATTTTATCTATAATGTGGTCGATTCTTGCTGTGTTGGAAATAGAAGCACGCCTTGTAATACCATGTACCTCATAACCCTTTTCAAGCAGAAATTCTGCAAGATATGAGCCGTCCTGACCTGTTATACCTGTAATTAACGCTTTTTTCATTTTAATCCTCAACTTTCTTTTTATCTTTAACTATAAATTCACAATATTAGCTATATCATTTTAATATATACTTCAAAATTTTTTAAGTGCATATATTGTAATTTATTAGCATTATATTGACTTTTGTGTTATAATGAATTTAGATAAAGACATCATTACATCATATTAAACATTCCGCAAATATCAAATATCAGATTTAGGAGAGATTTTATGGATACATTGTTTTATAATGACGCACCTGTCCAGTCAGACCGAATATTGTATACACCATCTGCTTTTGCTAAGACCAACCTTATTCATTTGCAGGAAACAGGTAAGCTGCAGGCACAACAGCCTCATACCAGTAAGAGAGAAAATTTGTCGTCTTATTTGTTTTTTGTAGTTACAAATGGCGATGGTGTTTTGGAATATAACGGCAACACTTATAACATTGCAAAAAATGACTGCGTTTTTCTCGATTGCCATAAACCATACGCACATAAAACAGAAAATAATTTGTGGTCTTTAAACTGGGTGCACTTCTTTGGTCCAAATATGAACGGAATTTATGAAAAGTATGTTGAAAGAGGCGGCAAACCAGCATTTCACTCTGATAATATTGATACCTACAACGATATTTTAAAGGAAATCTTTGCCATAGCTAAATCCTCTGACTATACTAAGGATATGAAAATATATGAAAAGCTTGTTAGCCTTTTAAATCTGCTTATGGAAGAAAGCTGGAATCCTCAAAATAATTCCCATGTATCCTACCGTAAGCAAAA
This sequence comes from uncultured Eubacteriales bacterium, assembly GCA_902495025.1. Lineage (GTDB taxonomy): Bacteria > Bacillota > Clostridia > Lachnospirales > CAG-274 > CALWRD01. The sequence continues at coordinate 4,960 of CABUWB010000001.1, read as the reverse complement.
CCTACAGAATGTTAAGGATTATCTTGACATTCATTATGCTGAAAAAATCAGCCTTGATATGCTCTCTGAAATCTTCTTTATAAATAAATTCTATTTAACCAGAATTTTTAAGGAACAGTTCGGCGTTTCAGTTAATAACTACCTTCTTCAGGTGCGTATCACTCACGCTAAACAAATGCTCCGTTTCACCGACCTGCCAATAGAAAAAATCGCCCATGCCTGCGGCATGAGCGATGCTAATTATTTTGCAAGAATGTTTAAGAAGGTGGAGGGGTGTACTCCTGGGGAGTTTAGGAAAATTTGGTGTTGCTCTTCGAGCTGATTAATTACTTGCCTCGCTACTTCCGAAAAAAAACATAGCGCTCTCTGTCATAATTGACCTCCTTATAAATAATTTAACAAAATCAATTATAAAGAGACCTTATCATTATTCAAGTAAACTTAAAAAACATATGAACTACGAGCCCTGAATAATTATTCTGGGATAATAATACTTCTGAGATAATAAGTTCATTCGATCCGCACAAGAGCACCGTTATCGGATGCCAAGAATACATCTCCATATTCTCCAGATTCATATTTTAAGTTATATACATATGCAATAATGTAATTCGATTCTAATCTATCCATTTCCCATTCTTCTTCACATGTTTCAGGAGATACGTAGAGCAATGCAATCATTGTGCCAAATGTAGTATCAGTCTCAATTACATGATAAACATATGCACCAGTTTCTTCTTCAAACTCCTTACAGATTTTTGCATAACTTGGATTATATCCGATGGTGCCTATGCATCCAAATGCTCCCGATACCATATAACTATAACAAATACGACCTTCCATTAGATAGCGCATAAGATTTTCATTCAAGTTGAATGCATCTATTAACTGCTCCATTCTAATCCATGCTTCCTTAATCTGCTTTTCAGTTGCTGCCATATTAACCCTCCTAACTAAATATGTTTGTATATACATATACTATCATTACTTAAGTATATATGTCAACATTTTTTATAAATATTATATATTATTTATCATACATAAAGTAAGCGTTTAATAGGTTCTGTTCCAGCCGTCCCATTTTATCCAAAAGCTGCCGGACTTGCCTGACCATCTCCTCCCAGCTATTAAGCTGTATGTCCCTTTTTATTTCCATTATTATCAAGAAGGAGTGTTTTTATACTGTTTACACAAAAATCTTTAAATGCTCTTCTAACTCGCTCAAGCACAAACTAATCTATTGACACTACGTATAACATTGACTTTGTTTTGAAACATCTATTCTTTCCGATGTATCTTATTTTTAAGCCACAAAACAAGCTCTAACGGAGAAAACAAAAAGTAAACAACAAAGAATACTTTTTTGCTTAGCTTACCATTCTTATCGCTTATAGAACCTTTTAGTAATTTCCAAGACAAGTTGATTTTGATACTAAACGGAAACCCAAACTCATCATTAATAAACTTCCTAAAATCATTGCTTTGTTCATAACTTCCATTAATTAATACCCTCTCATACTGCAACAAATAAAATTTAAAGAAGCATCTTCTATACTCGTTGTAATTCTTATCCTCATTCAGCAATTGCATAGTTTTTTTGAAAAGATATTTTGTTGATTCATATTTCTCGTCACTAATAAAGCTTGATGTAATTCTACCAGTATGCCCCTGTCGATAATAATAGTCCACAGTGCTGTCTTCAGCAAAACAGTGCTTATATCCATTTAGTATTGTACTTACAATAAAATCAAAATCTTGATACACTTTAACATTTTCATCAAAATGTAGACTTTTTGCAACAGTTGCCTTATATATATTATTCCATACCCCATAAGGATAATTGGCCTGTAAAAAACAGGATAGAATATCTTTATGCGGATTAATTCCCCACATCTTGCTCTTATTCATAGTGCCATCAGCTTCTAATGTTACTGTTTGCCCCTTAAAAGTGGCATAGTCAACATCAGGATGTTCAAGCATAAATTTAACTCTCTGTTCTATAAAACAAGTCTCAATTAAATCATCAGCATCAATAATAGTGATATACTCACCAACAGCTTTACTCATGCCAATATTTCGGCAAGTTTGAGCCCCCTTTGGTAATCTATCTCTAATAAAAAGTTTAATCCTACAATCATTCTGAGCGTACTCCTGAACAATTAACACAGTCTCATCAGAAGATAAATCATCTACAACAATTACTTCCCAATTGTTATATGTTTGCGATTCAAATCCCTTTAGTAGATCTCCAATATATAGAGATGCATTATACGAAGGTATTACAATAGATACCATTGGTTTATTCATAATTATCCATCCTTATTATTATTCTAGAATACATGAGATGACATCTTGCAAATATTTAGGAAAATATTTGTGAACATCCGTATGTTCTTTATAATGAAGAATTTCCAAGTTAACTTCAATACTTGTTTTCTTCAAGTCTTCAATCAGTTGTTTTATATGCAAATCATAGGTGTATTCCTCTTCTGAGTATTGAATATATATGGTTTGTTTATACTCTTGAGGTTTTTTTTCGTATTTTACTCTAATATGATCATCCAATGCTAAAACTCTATTTCTGTCACGACAGCCAATGATATCATCCATCATTAAATAAAGATTGTCATGTATTAAATGTGTCCCCAATAAATACTGTGGTGCACCAACTATTGCATAACTATTATTATACATTGCAGCAAAGTTTAATGCTGCATAGCCTCCTTTGCTTGAACCAACAAAAATTAATTTTGTTGAACTATCTATAATCCCAATTTCCATGATTTGCTTTTCAATTAACTCATAAACCGTCTTCTCAACATTATGATTGCCATTTTCCCCCAAATAGTAACTTCCTTTTCCATTAGCCCCAAAATCATCTTTTATATACAGTCTAGTAGCTTTAATGCCCTTTAGAGAACGTACATAATTATATAAGGGCTTTTCATTATAAGCCGAAAAAACAACGATTAGTGCATCTTTGTTCCCTTGAAACAATAAATACTTCAGTCTTGTCCCATTTGCACAAAATGTTTTCTCTTTAGCTGCAAGCCAAATTGATATTCCTATATGCTTAATACGTTTGATGATTTTTTTCATTTTAACCCTCCTGGCTTTCTTTTTTGAAGAACGCAGTCATAAATTTATTATCAAAAACCAAATTAAAACCGACAAGTTCAACAAACGCTATTACCGCAACCTTGAATGCAAGCATTATCCATTACTCATACGAGATATCCTGCATTCTTATAGTCATAGTTGAAACTATAATCAAAGTGGAAATACAGACATCCTTAATTATTCTCCATATAAACTTGCTAAAATCATGAAAAATAATGTTCTTTGATAAATAATGAGCCAAATACATAGTTCTATATGACAATGCCACTAAAGTGCCTATTGCAGCTCCAATTAATCCAAACTGTGGAACAAGTGAAAGTGTTATTACAACATTAAGGCACATTTCAAAAATCGAACTAGTTTGGGTTTGTTTATAGCGACCTGCCGCATTTACCATCATGTTATAAGGCAGACGAAGGCAATAAACCGCACTGGATAACGTAAAAACTGCCGCAAACAGTGGTTGCAGGTATTCTGCGTCATTAACTCCATTTGTATATACAGTTACAAATGGAACGATTAATACTCCAACACAAACATAGAAAAAAACAACAACATTATGGATTATCCATTCAAGTTTATCAAAAAAAACAACCAGTCTTTCATTTTCTCTTCTTGCTAGCATATTCCCCAACAATGCTTGAGTTCCATTATTTAAGGAATAAATCAATGTTGAAATTCCATTTGTGACAATATTATATACCGAATAAACCGAAATATTCTCAAGTGATGAGAATACTGTAAGTACTAAGATATCTGTATGTTGTGTCACGTAATATGCAAGATGCTGTGCAACACCATTCCATTTCTGTTTGATTGGTTCATGGGTATATGTAATGGTTTTATCAATATCATACTTTTTTCTTACATATCTCATCAACACAATTGGCTTTATCAAAAATACTATTGCTGATGCAAATTTAACCAAATGTATTGAATATCCAAATTTCATTAATATAGTACATACTATAATATTAAGAATATAACTGATGCATTGGACTGAACAATTAATATAACCTCTTTGATCTGCAACAACTAATAGTCTATATGTAATACCAAAAAAATACTCTGCAAGAGAACTTATTGAAATAATGACAATCAAAGATGCTTCAAAAAACCAACTAAAATCCTTATTTAAGAAAAACGGATAAACAATTGCTAATATTACTGTATAGCAAGCCAAGACCAATCCAATTTTTGAAAAAAACTTTTCTGCACTTTTAACAATTCTGCTAATTTGAGAATTGTCTTCTTGAGCTAACGGCAAATACAGAGCTGATTGAACTACCGCACCCATTCCTAATTCCATTAATGATACAACTCCCAAGAATTGTGTTATTGATGAAGCCAACCCATAAGTTTTTGACCCGAAACTATTGATATAAAGCCTCGGAAGAATTAGTCCATGAACAATAACTATAATTTGATTTAAAAGCGCCGTAGCAGAATTCAGCTTAAGCTTTGTAGCTCTGCTCAATTCATCTGTCTTTTTTGACATCTATTACCCTCCATGATTATATATAATCAATTGTCTTACAGAATCCTCTTCTTACCAAATACCACTCTAGGGAGCCTTGTCTTTTCAATTACGTATTTTAGAAACAAATATGTTACTCCTGCAAATATAGCATCCTGTAAAAAAGCCGATCCAATTACCAAGCCACCCTTAAACAAGAAACTATAGTAGTATAATATAATAAATAAGTCACTAATCTTGTACTCAGAACGTTGAACTTTTCTGTTAAAATAAAACATTCCAAAAAAAATCCCAAAAAAAATGACTCCAATAAGCCCCCAATCAATGTAATTTATTCCCTCATATTTTTAAAAGCGATCCCCC